>JBFWYS010000390.1:0-4275 GCA_050186175.1 Pseudobdellovibrionaceae bacterium | reverse complement strand
TAAAAAAGCTCAAGTCGCCGACAACGAAGTTTCAAATTCCTTGTCAGATCCAGAGTTTATGAAGAAAGTTGAAAGTGACTTCAAAGACAACAAGACTCATTACTCAGAAAGAGAACAAGTTAAAGCCAGCCATATTTTGGTTAAAGGTGATACTCCTGAGGCGCTTGCCAAAGCAAAAGCTAAGATCGAGCAAATTGCTAAGAGACTTGAGAAGGAAGACTTTGCAAAGGTAGCCAAAGAGACGAGTGAGGACACCGGTTCAAAAGATCGAGGAGGAGATCTCGGTTTTTTTGGAAAAGGACAAATGGATCCGGCATTTGAAGGCGCGGCTTTTGCTCTTGAGCCAGGAAAGTTGAGTGGTCCAGTCACAACTCAATTCGGAGTTCACTTAATTAAGGTCTTCGATAAAAAGGCAGCTAAGGAATACACCCTCGACGAAAAGAAAAACGAAATCGCTAGAAAGTTGATCGCCCAAGAAAAATCGAAAACTTTGGTGAAAGACCTAGAGGCGGCGTTAAAAGATGGCAACGAAGCTGCGATCAACACTCAAGTTAAAAACTTAGGTGGAGTTTGGGATGAAACAGGTGCATTCCGATTGGATACGGAGATGATTCCAAAAGTTTCACCAAGTCCGCAAATTCAGAAAGTGGTTTTTGATTTGCGCCAGGATAAACCTTTTTCTACGGCCCTCGTAAGTGATGGAGCAGCTGAATATGTGTTTAAGCTCAAATCATCTCGTGCAGTTCCGACTCCAAGCGAAGACAAAACAATGATTCAACAAATGACTCGTGAGCGTTCAAGTGATGTCTACCGAAAATGGGTTGATGGACTTCGTAAGCAGGCAAAAATCGAAGTCAATCCGGCATTGATGCAAGGAAATGAAGCTGCACAATAAGCTCAGTTTAAAAAAATCAAATCAGTTCTCGGCTTCTGCTCACTGGATGTGGTCTGAGGCCGTAGAAGTCGCTGTTTGCGAACTTGAATTGGGAATGGAGGGAACTCTCGATCCTGATTCGGGAATGTGTGCGTCTCTTCCGGATCTTGAGAGGGAACTCGAAAAAGTCGTTCGAAAAATGCAGAGTCTGCAGCTCAATGATGTTTTTAATATTAGACCTTTTCGTCTTGAAGTGTGGGTGGAGAGTGTGCGAAAAGAACTGTCTCCTTCAGTTTCTTCTATAAAATTCGCAGTGCAAAATCCAAAGAGTGGCGAAAAGCGCGGAGTGGTTTCTGCGCCCAATTCACAGTCCTTTTTTTTCTCCGCTCCATGGGGGTTGAATTCTTTAAGCGGAGCTACCTTTGTGGAATTTGAATTTACTAAGGTCTCCGAATGGACTTTGATTGCTTCCGAAGCCGTTAAATCTCAGTTGGGGTCTTTGAAGACCGTTAATTTTTCTGGGGATTTTTATGCTCAGTCGCAGGCTTGCGCTGAGGCGGCATGGGGATTGGTGAGTTCATTTAAAGAGTTAGACGGGATAGTTTTGACGAGTTTTAGTCCGCGTTTGAGGATCCAGATGAATCGATCTGAGATTTTTTTCTAGGTTCGCGAGCTTGGTTACCAAAGAAAACTTATGCAAATGCAGTCGCGAACGTCCTTACAACAATATCGCTTTTTGTATTTGGATTTCCATCTGACAAAGTAGAAACCTTTAGATTCCGTATTTTTGGAATTACAGTGAGGGCATTGCATGAAGAAGCCTCATTGCAATGTGAAAACCACAAAATCGAGGGCGAAGCCCCAATTTAAAAATCCTTCTTGTCCGAAACTCAAATAGTTCAGCAGATTTAACCTACACAGAAAGCCTTCATACTCCCCATTTACCTGGGGCAGTTTCCAAAAAATGGCAATCTTTTTTTCAAAAATATGAATTTCATTCTTTCTGTTTGAGATTTTTGAAAGCGCCTAGACCTTTGTCGCTTGAATTCTGTAGACAGTTTTTAAAACTTTTCTTGCGATCCTTTGTTTTTGGCTTCGATTGCGATGGCCTTCCGATTGCTCTTCTATTTAAGCAACCCTCGTACGTCATGCGCTTAATTATTGTATCACGGGGATACAATTTCAGATTTAAAAGAAATCAGGAGGGCAGCAATGCCTAAGTTTGGGTTAAAATCACTTCTGTTCCTTTTATGTGTCGGTATGATCGCTTGCTCTAAAAAGAGTTTTAGAGATCTTGGCAGCCCGGAGGTCCCTGCGACTGATGAAATCATCGACACTTCTCCGGGAAATGAAGATACCCTCAACAATGATCCGGGATCAACGTCTCCAAATACACCGGGCAATAATTCTGGAAATACACCGGGCAATAACTCTGGAAATACACCGGGCAATAACTCTGGAAATACACCGGGCAATAATTCCGGTACGACTCCTGATCCTGATGTCGTCGTTTGTGAGGATGAGAACGGAACCACGGTCATCTCTAAGCCGGTAAAAGTTCTTTTTGTCGTTGATAAATCGGGAAGTAATGAGACTGGAAATGGTCCTTCTGGAATCGGCTCAGATCCAAACAAGACGTTCCGTTATAATGCGATGAACGATTTTTATCAACAGCATCGTTCTAAACCAAATTTGAGTTGGGGATTTATTAGCTTTAACGACAAGTCAGCAAAGGCATTTATTAACAAGGATGGCAATCTCGGCTACGCGCAGTTTTCAAACAGTTCTCAGGATATGGAAAATGCCCTTGGCAATTTTAATGCAACAAAGGATGCAGGTGGCACTCCCTACAAAGCGGCTCTTGAGATGGTTGAAAACGTTATTGAGGGTGATATTGCCCTGTCTTCGGTCGAATCCGATTACCTAGTCGCTTTTGTTACAGACGGAGTTCCGTCTGATTACTGTGTCGATACGAACGAAACGATTTGTCCAGATAACATTGACGAAGAGCGCATCAACCAGGATCTAACCCGAGTGTTAGCTTTAGCTCCTTCGCGAATTCAATTCGGCACAGTGTACTATGGTCCTCAAGACGTGAGTGCAGAAAATCGATTGGCGAGAATGGCGTCGATGGGTGGTGGTCAGTTTGTGAATACGAATATCGCAGGATCAACAATGGCTTTAAACGACGTGATCACAGTTCCAAAACCAAATTGTCCTTGATACCTAATCCATGGATCCCGGATACAGGAGGGCCTAAAAGTTGACCGCTGCGTTCTTTTAGGGGATCTTGCTTCCGAGGTTCTATGAACAAACGTATTGACAGTTTTTCCAGCCTAAAGCGCCTACTTTCCTATTCCTCAAAATACAAACGACAGTATATTTTAGGAAGCATCTATTCTTTTTTAAACAAATTTTTTGACGTCGCGCCTGAAATCCTAATCGGTATTGCGATTGATGTCGTTGTCAGCAAAAAAGAAAGTTTTATTGCCCGCTTAGGTTTCGAATCTCCTCAAGAGCAAATCATGGTTCTCGCGGGCCTCACGCTTTTGATTTGGGTTTGTGAGTCTCTTTTTGAGTATCTGCTGTTGATTACATGGAGAGAGCTTGCTCAATCTCTTCAACATGAGTTGCGACACGAAGCTTATTCGCACCTGCAAAAATTGGATCTAGGATATTTTGAGAATCAAACTTCGGGAGCTCTTGTTTCTATTTTAAATGACGACATCAATCAGCTTGAAAGGTTTTTAAACGGGGGAGCAAACTCGATTGTTCAGCTGATTTCAACGGTACTTTTAGTGGGAGGGGTTTTCTTTGCGATTTCTCCGTTAATTGCAGTTGTAAGTTTTCTGCCGATTCCAATTATTCTTTGGGGTGCGTTTTACTTTCAGAGACGGGCAGGCCCACTTTACGGAGTTGTTCGTGACCGAGCGGGACTATTAGCAAGTCGGCTTTCAAATAATATTACTGGAATTGCCACGATCCAAAGTTTCACGATGGAGTCCGCAGAAAGCGAAGCTCTAAAACGTGACTCGATGGAATACGTGGCAGCAAACTCAAAAGCCATTCGTGTTTCAAGTGCGTTTATTCCTCTTATCCGTATGGCCATTTTGGCGGGTTTCTTATGCACGTTTGTTCTTGGAGGATTTATGGCTCTACGTGGAGATCTAAATGTAGGTCTTTACGGCGTCTTAGTTTTCCTCACGCAAAGATTGTTGTGGCCAATGACGGGCTTTGCCGAAACCGTTGATTTATTCGAAAGAGCCATGGCCTCAATGGAGGGAACTCTCGATCCTGATTCGGGAATGTGTGCGTCTCTTCCGGATCTTGAGAGGGAACTCGAAAAAGTCGTTCGAAAAATGCAGAGTCTGCAGCTCAATGATGTTTTTAATATTAGACCT
>JBFWYS010000389.1:0-4279 GCA_050186175.1 Pseudobdellovibrionaceae bacterium | reverse complement strand
AACCTCGGTGACCCAACATCGGATTAAACTCATGAAGTGCACGAATTTTGTTGCGCAGTTTATTTGTTTCCATTCCGATTCTTCTGCCTAAATCATCCATTTCAACTTCTGTGTGATGCAAAAACTCGTGAAGAGGAGGATCTAAAAGACGGATTGTAACCGGGTATCCTTCCATAATTTTGAAAAGCTCGTAAAAGTCTTTTCTTTGCATTGGCAAAAGCTTGGCAAGAGCTTTTTCGCGCTCACTGCGGCTTTCAGAAAGAATCATCTCTCTCATTGCATCGATCCTATCAGCACCAAAGAACATATGCTCAGTTCGGCAAAGTCCGATACCTTCTGCGCCAAAACTACGAGCGGTGCGCGCATCTTTTGGTGTATCCGCGTTCGTTCGAACTCTTAATCTTCGAACTTTATCTGCGGCTTTCATTATCCTTTCGAAATAAGAATCTAGAACCGGCTCACGAGTTTTAACTTCGCCTAAGAAGACTTCTCCCGTTCCTCCATCAAGGGTAATGATATCTCCTTTTTTAAGAACGTACCCTTTTACTCTCATTGTCTCAGTTCTATAATCAACATCCACATCAGGACATCCAGCCACGCAACATTTTCCCATTCCGCGAGCGACAACCGCCGCATGGGATGTCATTCCTCCACGAGTCGTTAGAATTCCCTGGGCTGCGGCCATTCCGGCAATATCCTCCGGTGAGGTTTCAATCCGCACAAGAATAACTTTTTTTCCTTCTTCTTTCCAAGACACGGCCTCTTCGCTCGAGAAAACAATATGACCGCAAACTCCACCTGGACTTGCCGGCAAACCTTTTGCGAGAGTTGTTTTTTCTGCTTTTGGATCTAGAGTTGGATGCAAAAGTTGATCGAGGCTGGCCGGATCAATTCGCAACAGGGCTTCCTTCTCATGAATCAAGCCTTCGTCGATCATGTCGCAGGCAATTTTAAGTGCTGCTTGCGCAGTCCGTTTCCCCGTACGGGTTTGCAACATCCACAGCTTGCCTTTTTCGATGGTAAATTCGATGTCCTGCATATCTCTAAAATACTTCTCAAGTTTATTATAAATTTCTACAAGCTCTTTGTAAGCTGAGGGCAAGGCCTCTTCGAGAGACTGCACGCCTGCTTTAGCCGCATCCACTTTTGTAATCGGCTGCGGAGTGCGGATTCCGGCAACTACATCTTCCCCTTGCGCATTGATCAAAAACTCGCCATAAAATTTCTTTTCGCCCGTTGAAGGATCGCGAGTAAACGCTACCCCTGTGGCAGAGTCATTTCCCATATTTCCGAAAACCATCGATTGAACATTTACAGCTGTTCCCCAATCGTTTGGAATCGTATTGAGCTCACGATAGGTAATCGCACGTGGAGTATTCCAGCTTCTGAAAACTGCACTAATCGCACCCCACAACTGCGCCTGAGGATCCGTCGGAAATATTTGCCCCGTTGTACTCTTCACAAGGTCTTTAAATTTTTTAACAAGAACTTTTAAATCATCGACCTGCATTTCAGTATCAAGTTTGTACCCCTTAGCATCTTTCAAGTCTTCGAGTGTCACTTCTAACATTGAAGAATTCATTCCCATAACAACATCTGAATACATTTGAATAAAGCGACGATACGAGTCCCATGCAAATCTAGGGTTTGCAGATTTGCTCGCGAGTCCCTCAACTGTGTCATCGTTCAATCCAAGATTTAAAATCGTATCCATCATTCCCGGCATCGAAGCGCGAGACCCCGAACGTACGCTTACTAGCAGTGGGTCTTTGATATCGCCAAATTTTTTGCCGATTTTATTTTCAACTTTAGTCATCGCAGTATCTACTGCAGGCTTGACCCAATCAGGAACTTTTTCGCCATGGTCATAAAAGGCGGTACAGATTTCAGTGGAGATTGTAAATCCCGGAGGGACCGGTAATCCGAGTTGAGTCATCTCCGCGAGATTGGCTCCTTTTCCTCCAAGAGAGTTTCGCATTTTTGCGTTTCCTTCTGCTTCACCGGCCGCAAAAAAATACACGAATTTCTCTGGAGCTTTCATAGACAAATCCCTTTCGCTTTGGTTATCACTAATGTTTCCACTTAATTTTCACATTTACATTTATCTTACGAACGAAAAATCTAACACTTTTTTAAAATCAAAAATTCTTTAAAGATTTCGTAATGTACTCGGTCAGTTGACTCATCGAAACCCGCTCTTGAGTCATTTTATCACGATGACGAACCGTTACCGCCTGATCATTCAAAGTATCAAAGTCGACCGTTACACAGAACGGAGTTCCGATCTCGTCTTGTCGTCGATATCGCTTACCGATACTTGCGCTCTCGTCGTAAGCAGAATCAAATTCTTGTGACAACTGATCACGCAACTTTTCGCCGATTGAAGTCAGCTCCTCTTTTTTTGACAACGGAAGAACACAAACCTTGATTGGTGCAATATCTGGGTGCAATCCGAGAACGACGCGCACGTCTTCACCTTTTTCATCCGTCGTTACTTCTTCACGATACGCATCACAAAGAAGAGTCAGGAACAAACGATCACAACCGACGGCTGTCTCAATAACATAAGGGATATATTTTTTCTTGTTGGCCTCGTCGAAATACTCGAGGCTCTTACCACTGAATTTTTGATGCTGACTTAAGTCGAAGTCACTGCGGTTGTGAATACCTTCGAGCTCTTGCCAACCAATTGGAAAATTGTACTGAACGTCAAAAGCTGCCTTCGCATAGTGAGCAAGCTCCCCTTCACCGTGCGGATGAAATCGCAAGTTCTCGGGATTGATTCCTAGCTTTAGGTAAAAGCTCCAACGGACTTCTTTCCAGGCTTCAAACCACTTTTCGTCAGTCCCTGGCTCAACAAAATATTGCATTTCCATTTGTTCGAACTCGCGAGTTCTGAAAATAAAATTTCCAGGAGTAATCTCGTTACGGAAAGACTTTCCGATTTGTGCGATTCCAAATGGAATCTTTTTTCTTGATGTTGTCTGGCAGTTTTCGAAGTTAACAAAAATCCCTTGCGCCGTTTCTGGGCGTAAATAAACTTTTGAACCCTCGTCTTCAATGGGCCCCATGTGAGTCTTGAACATCAAGTTGAACTGCCTTGGCTCTGTTAAATCTGCACCGCCACAATTTGGACACTTTTTATGTTTTAAATAACTCTCAGTATTGTCAGACCGAAAACGAGTTCCGCACTTTTTACAATCGACTAGCGGATCAGAGAAACCATCCACGTGACCCGAAGCTTTCCAAACCATCGGCGCCATCAAAATCGCAGCATCGATGCCAACCATGTCAGGTCGACGGGTCATCGCATTCCACCAAGCACGCTTAACATTGTATTTCATTTGCGAGCCTAGAGGTCCATAATCCCAGCAAGATCCAAGACCGCCGTAAATTTCGCTGCTTTGAAAAACAAAACCGCGTCTTTTTGACAAAGAAACAAGAGTGGCCATGTCGGTCAGTTTTCTGATTTTCATGAGGAATCCTTTCAAGCGCTGCAGTAACCTAAGTTAAGCACTTGAGAGGGACTTCTAGTCAAGCGAGGACGAAAAGTTTGCTGAGCATTAATGAAACCAGTTATCCAGTACGAGTAGAGCTCCGGCTCTGCTTGCTTAAATCTTGGAGAATTGCCTGGTAGGCTGCATTGATAAAATCGTGACTCTGGCTATTTGTTCGCGCCAAAGATTCTTTGTAAGCTTTTTGAATCGAGCTTAGGCTTGAGCCAGCTGGAACTCCCAACACCTCGTATGAATCCCAGTTGTGACCATTATAGATAAACATCACATTGAGATTTTTGGACCGAAGCATCAAATCAAGATCCGAAGGTTCCGGAACGATGGCTGAGGCCAAAAAAGATTTTTGACTGCTGAGGCTTTCAGCATTCGCTGACGAACTGCGTGAGTTCAGCCCCTTTTTTGGACCGAAACTCAATCTAAGACGCATGCTGCTCTCGGCGTTCTTGCGCCCAGTCCAATAATAGGCACCTAGGCCTAATCCGACAACGAACATAGCGTATATAAGGAATGTCTGTACCACTTTGTATATTATCAAGTTGTCTCTGGAATTTTTCAAGAGACCAGGGTATGAGACTGTCTCATTATGGCGCAAATCAATCCTTTCGAACAGCAAGCCGCAATACCTGGTGTTAAACACATTATAGCCATTAGTTCTGGCAAAGGTGGCGTGGGCAAAAGTACCGTCTCAACTAATTTAAGTTTAGCTCTTTCTAAAAAGGCTAAAGTCGGGCTTCTTGATGCCGACATCTATGGACCAAGTATCC
>JBFWYS010000388.1:0-4283 GCA_050186175.1 Pseudobdellovibrionaceae bacterium | reverse complement strand
AGGCCGTGCACATTAACGTCGATTGGATTCACGGCGACTGCCGAACTTTTTCACTCAATAAAAAATTTCGAACAATTTTTATTGGCTTTAATTCTATGTTACACATGAAAGATCAAAATTCTTTAGAGTCCCTCCTAGGCCGGGTGAACCTTCATCTTCAGCCTGACGGTTCTTTTTTATTTGATATTTTTAATCCTTATATCCCGATCTTAACTCGCGAACCTTCGGCAAGATTTCCTGTGATGTCCGTTGAGGATCCAGAAAAAGGCGAAGAGGTTTATATCGAGGAGTCAACATCTTACGATTCTGCAACCCAGTTGAATCATGTAAATTGGTTTTATACGATCAATGGCATCAAAGACGCAAAGGCCCACTCTTTTGTTATGCGTTGTATTTTTCCTAAGGAACTTGAAGCACTTTTATTTTATAACGGCTTCGAAATCGTGGAAAAATATGGTGATTTTGACGAATCTCCCTTTCACTCTGATTCCCCAAAGCAAATTTTAATCTGCCGAAAGCTGAGAAAATCTTGACCTCCTTCTCCGAGTTCGATGTCCTAGAAAAAGTGGGGTCATTATGCGAGCACTCATCGCGCTACTGGTTATTGCGTTTTTTTCCGTCAGCACACGCGCCGAAATTTTAGAATGTTCTGCTGATGATATTTTCAACCGCGTTCTAAAAGTTGATTTAGAAAAGAATGAATTTTTCGTTCGTTTTGCGGGTGCGGATCCAAATGAACCTTATGCCTGGCAGGCTGTTTATTTCGGTGATCGTTTTTGCGCCATGAAGTTTGATAACCCTCAGTCGATCTTCTGTCCATTTACAAAAACGGATACAGAAAATACTCGATCTATTGATCTCAAATGCACTCAGATAAATTCTCAAAGCGAATTGGATCTTCCGGCGTTTGGAGAGCTCAATTTAAATCTAGACACTATGGCTGGAAATTTTAGATGTGGAGCCCAGGGTGGAACGCGCTTCAATCTGAAGCTTTCAAAATGTAAATTTAAATGACCAAGGAAAAGCTCTCAGCCTCCCTTAGAATTATTCAAATTAATAATTTTGTGTCTCTAGCATTAAGTATTCCAAGCCTTATTGGAATCGCCGTTGGATCTCAGGCTTTTAATATAACATTTTTAAGTATCGTTGTTCTCGCTATTAATGCTTACGGCATCCACAAAAGGAATATGATCGGATTTTATTCCGGCTTGTTTCTCGGAGTTGCATCCGTATTTTTAGGCGCTGGTATGCTCGCAAAGATCAAGAGTCTTTCTCATGTACTTATGGCCGAAGTTCTTAAATATCAGGAAATCGGATTCGACGAAGACGTGCTAATGGCCTTTGAAGAACTAATACAATCAATGACTCAAGTCACTGGAGTCTTAGTTATTGTAGTTGGATTTTTTTATCTCTATGTTTTTTATAAAAACAGAGACGCTTTTAATTAGTATTTCTTTTTGTCCGCTTTTGTTTCCCACTCTCTAAAAACTTCAATCGCTTCAATTCTCAGCAAAGTTTCGGCCTTTAATTTTCTTTTATGAAGCTCTTTGGGTATCTCTTCGTAAATAAAGGCATCGTCAAATTCAATTTTGGAAGCATCGTCACGGGTATTGGCGTAGTACATTTTTCCAATACGGGCCCAGTAAATCGCGGACAAACACATAGGGCATGGTTCACAACTTGTATAAATCTCGCAATCGGAGAGATCATAACTTTTAAGTTTTTGGCAGGCGTCGCGAATCGCTGTTACTTCGGCATGAGCGGTCGGATCAAAAGTACTCGTCACTTGATTCCAGCCTTCTCCAACAATTTTATTGCCTTTTACGACAATCGCTCCAAAAGGACCGCCAACACCATTTTGCATATGTTGGCGAGACAATTCGATAGCACTTCGCATGAACTTTTCTTTCACTGAGAAACTCCCCTTGGTACCTAAATCATTCCAAATATTAGGTGATAAACGCAACTAGGAAGAGGGGTCGTAACTCAATTAGTCGGCTATTTTTTTGACAAAGCTTTTGCGTACTTCAAAAAAACAGCCGTAGCCGTCAGAGTCGCGATGACAAAGCCTTCGAAGCCATCTAAGAATCCCTTTTTTAAAACATAGGACTTGAAAAACCGAAGCGGTGGATTGATCACCATTCTTAAGATTATCAATTTTCTGGGAAGATGGTGATACCGATCTTGCCCAAGAGTCGAATACTTATTGATTCTCGCAACATGCTCTTCGATTGTGTAATAAGAATAGTGGTAGGCATAGTTCTCGAAATATTTTTTAGAGACTGTTGGTTGCACAGATAAGGTCTCATGCACATGATCACCGACCCATTCTGAACCTGCTTTTGGGAATAGCCGCAATTGGAAGTCAGGATTCCAGCCAGAATGATAGATCCATTTTCCACAGTAATTTGTCATGCGATTGATGAAATAAGCTTCGTTGCTAAAAGGGCTTTTTTTGACTTGTAAGATCTCGCTCTGAAGTTCGGAGCTCAGCTCTTCGTCTGCATCCATGGATAGAATATACATTCCCTTAGCCATATCATTGCCGTTGTTCTTTGTTTTGGCAAAGCCCTCCCAAGCCACGTTGAGAAATTTTACTTTTGGAAAACTCTCGGCAATTTCACGAGTTCGATCCGTGCTTCCCGAGTCCAAAACAAAAATTTCGTCGCAAACGTTATCCATCGAACGTAGACAACGGCCTATGTTCTTCTCTTCGTTTTTGGTGATAACAACACCCGAAATTTCTACTGGACGACCCATTTAAATTCCTCTAGTTTCGGTAATGTCAATTTATCGCATATAAGGAATCGAAACAATGCCAGAGTTGGCCCTGATGTACGCCGTTGGTCTTGGTGTGAATTTGATATTGGCGGCTATCCATCTTCTATTGCAACTGAGAAAACTTCACTCTCTTGATCTGTTAAAGATTCAAGAAAACCTAAGTAAGGTGAATTTGATCTGGAGTGATCGCGAAGGTCGTCTACGTAACAAAGCTGAATACAATGCCGAGGTCGAATGGAAAAAACAAAAGAAAACAATTATTTTAACTGGCGCATTTTGCTCTCTCTTAAGCTGGCCAGGCCTTGGCTTGCAATTCCTCATCATGCTCTCAATCCGTTTTTTGGCACGCCCACGACTCGAAAAAATTCTATGGTCTTCACAACTGGCCGAAATGAGTCTCGATGAAAAAACCGTCGCCTCTTTTTTAAATGAAAGAAATCTGCAGGCATAAAAAAACCCTCCGCTTCCGAAGGGTTTTCAATGTGTAAATTGAAAATTTAAAACTACTCGTCTCGACGATCGAGAAGTTTCATAGCGATGTTACAATGACCTCTGAATTCGTGATCCGCGGCTCTTTGTGATGGTGCTTCGGCAAACATCTTTCTAAGTCCCGGAGTATTCACACGAACTAACTCCTCAACAGCTTTTTGATTTGGACTGTGTGAGTATCCAACTTCGAAAAGCATCGACCAGACTCCATGTTTCCAGAAAGCATAGTCTTCGAAAGTTCCATCCGCAGGGTAAATAACAGCTGTTGAGTTTCCAGCTGTGTACTTACTCACGTAAACTGCGTTGTTGGCCATGACTTTAAAGATATCCGTATATGGCGTATCGATATCGTTAGTTGAGATTCCCCATGGATAAACAACTGCCGGCCAAGAAGTGTGGATCGTTGCAGAAGCGACGATGCCCATCTTGTCGACAAACTCAGCTAACATTTTTGTGCTCTTCAAATTATGGGGGCCGTCCGTACCGCATGGACCTGGGTAATCTCGGTTCGCATCATGCCACCCTGTGGTTGAAGACTCGTGTCTGTTTCTGCTGTCGTACCCCACAATATTGAGAACAGGAATAATATAAAGTGTTTGTCCTTGGATGGGTTCTGCAGCAACAGATTCTGCAAAGCCAATGGCCACTTCCGTCGATCCATACTCATTTCCGTGGTGAGTTGCCACAAGTAGATTTGAAATCGCACCATTTCCTACTTTAATTCCGACAATTGATTTACCACTGTCAGAAACTCCGAGCTCAAACATTTCCACATTCTGCGGATAGGTTCGCTCCAAATTTTGCATTGTTTCTACTACGCTTTGATATTTGCGTCCCACCATCGGTCCCGCGAATACCTGTGTTGATATCAAGAGAATGAAAAGTCCCAGTTTTTTCATTAACTCCCCCCCTTCTTGTGCTAATAGGTTCCCGAAAAAGAAAACTATTTACAAGCATAAGTTTTCTAGAGTGAAGACAAAGGAGCCCCTTTTCTGTTTTCGAAGGGGGTCGCA
>JBFWYS010000387.1:0-4287 GCA_050186175.1 Pseudobdellovibrionaceae bacterium | reverse complement strand
GCCGTCGCTTTCGACGGTTTTTACAGTGACAGTTCTACCGCCTCCCCCAAAAGCAGATGAACCACCTTGACCGCCCTGCACATTCTGACCTCCAGGATTGCCATCCCCTCCAGACGCGCCCGGAAAATTAAGCTGACCGCCGCTTCCTTTTCCAGCCTTTCCCCCCGCACAGGAGGTGATACCGCCAACGGCGCCACCACCGCCGGTTGCAAGCAGATAGGGAGGGGAGCTAAGCGAGCCAAACGAAGAATCGCCTCCCTTTTGCCCAGTTGCGTTGGCTCCCCATCCTCCGGCTCCCACAACAATTGGAATGACTTGGCCCGATGTCACTTGGACCCACGACTCAGTATACCCTCCAGCGCCTCCGCCCCCACCCGACCATCTCATACATAAGTTTGGATCAGGAGGGACAACAGCAAGGGCAGCGGGACAGTTATCTCCCTGTCCATTTCCTGCACCACCACCACCACCGCCAATAACTCGAACCCAAATATAATCGACATTGTCAGGAACTGTGAAGGTCGTTGTGCCCGGGGTTAAATAGGTGATTATATTCCATCCTTTGGGGGGAGTGGCTGTGCTGCCGATACACCCAGAAATTGTAGTGGCGTTAGCAGGCCCAGAAGTCATGATATTGATTGGAAACTCAAGATTACGAATAGGTCTTACAAGTTTGGATTGATCAAAATTTAGCAAGAGCGAGGCCGAAGGTGGCGAAATGCTTGTTATCTTGATCTGAATTCCTGCAGGAACGGAGCTCTCCGAAAGCAGAGCTAAACTGGGAGCCAGTGCCGACACTTGATCCCCTGCCGTGGCAATTGGAGGCGAGCCACTTTTTGGCGAAGGCAAAGAGTTGAGAGAAAATACATAGGGAAAAGTAGTCGTCGTGGAGTTAAAGGGAAAGACTGTAGGAATAGCCAAATTTGCCGAGGCCACCATCGCCGAGCAAATGTCCGGACTTGTAAGCGCTTGAGTGACAAATCTTTGCAGATCCATGGAAGCCAATTTTTCGCTGATCGCCCTGTTCTCTCTGGTCTGCGACACTTGCATCGAAATCATCACGACCATCAAAATCCCCATAATTGCCATGGTGATCAAGACCTGAATCAAGGACTGGCCTTGCGAGTTTTTCAAAATCACAAATTTCATTTCTCTCATTACTACTATGGTATTTATGTTCCGGATTTATCTCAAATTGTTTCTTGTACTAGTCTTTTACTGCGATACTTTGTAACTACGATTGGAGGATGTCTATTAGCAATTGTTATTATTCCTCTAGCAATGTCATGAAAGGTGGGTGGGTTCAAAAATTTGGAAATTGGGCTTACGTGAATGAATAGTCGCGTCGTGCGGTCATCTGCGTTGAACACCAAGTTCTAAACTCGTCCCGTCCACCCCGCTAATTAAATTTCATAGCAAAATCAAAAAGTTAGACCTAAAGTAGAACCTGGGGTTACGCGTTTTCTTCTTCAAATTATTTCCAGATTAAAAAAAAACAAACCGAATTCAACGCGATTAGAAATGCAAACTCATTCAGAAACCTGGATAATTAAAAAATGAGGTCCATCAATTTTTCGGTACAAAAACTATCGCTTTTATTTTTTTTCGAGGGAAGAGAGTGGACCACACGTGCATATTACATGTCCTGATGGCGAAGCAAAATTTTGGATCGAACCGACCGTTGCATTGGCTGATTTTGTCGGGCTCTCGAAGAAACAACTTTCTGAACTTCTAGACATTGTGGAGGAATGTAGAGATGAAGTCGCAAAAGCGTGGAAAAAACATTTCGGTAGCTGAGATTCAAAATGTCTCTGAATTTGGTATTTGGATGCTGATTCAGGGACATGAATATTTTATGAGCTATAAAGAATTTCCCTGGTTTCAGAAAGCTTCGGTTAAGCAAATTTATAACTTTGAATTTTTGCACAATCGACATCTTCACTGGCCGGATCTTGATATTGACTTGTCGCTCGAGTCTTTAGGTTCTCCGGAGAAATTTCCTCTGAAAGCCCGATAAAATCATGAATTTTTCGCCCGAGCAATAATCCATCGTTATTCATCCAAATAATGCAGGACCAAAATATAAAAAGTTTTGAAGCTGCAAAGACGCAAAGTAAGACCGTTTTCTTTGATCGGGGAATGCCTGACCTTATTCATTATGCCCATCGCTTTAATGTGGATCCAATGGAGTTTGAGGTCTCATCGAATAAATATCTTTATAACAAAAGAGTATTCCTATTTTCTCCATGGAGAGAAATTTTTATTAACGACAGTGCCCGCAAAATGACCTTTGAAAAATCGATCGAATTTCACGAGCTGCTTAGAAAGACTTATCAAGAGCTTGACTATGAATTAGTTGAAGTTCCATTTGGAACAATTGAAGTGCGAGTTGACTTCATACTTAAAGAAATAAATGATGCCGCGATTAACCGAAGCGGCCAAACAGCGCTTAAGAAAGTTCGATAATCGTCCCATCTGCCCCGCCCATCTGAAGCCTCGGCAATAGCTTTCATCTATTATAATTATACCAAGAATAGAATTCTTTCAGCTCACGTTCTAGGGTAATTACCGTGCTGGAGGTTTTCATGAATATATTTTTAACTATTTTTCTTTTACTACCGAATTGGGCACAGGCAGGATTGCCAGCACTTCTTGCTGACGACAACTCACAGAATATCTACACTTGCAGCGTTTTTGAACCCAGTAGCAGCGGTGGTGCATTCACGAATTATCGCCTAACTCCGGACGACCAGGTGGCATTTCATCAACTTCAGGACGGAGTTCATTATCTCGAGATCCACTGGTGGCATTGGATTTTGAATCTGAGCATACACAAAAATGGAGTTATTCCTGAAATTCTTGGAGGAGCGTCGGCATCGCATATCAAGTTGCGCTCTCACTCTCCCGATGTCAGCATCGAGTGCAAGAAAGAACAGTAAGACGGCTAGACCGCACCTCATTACTCCTAACGGAGAATTTAAATTAGGTAAGCCTTCAGAAGATTCGAAATTTGTTTCTTAATTTCTTCTTCTGAAGCCGGGGCCTCTTTGAGCGAAGAGCAGGTTTGAATAATTCCCATAAATGCATTGAGACCGATGAAAGTTTTTACTTTCGCCTGCTCTGGAGAGATTCCGTTCTTTTTGACTAATAGCTGGCTCAAGACATCAATGACCCGATTTCTTACGAAAAGCATTTCGTTTACTTGGTCTAATTTCGATGCCTGTATGAAGAGCTCACGGCTTAATTCTTTTTGGCCGATGTAAAGCACGTAAAATCTCTCAACTAGCAGATCTATGGTTTCATTTAGGGGAAGACTGTCCGCTCCCTCAATAATCGACGAGGCCTCTTCAAAATGTTTCTCAAGTTCTCTCTCAATCAAACTTGCAATGATGGCATCTTTGTTTGGAAAGTATTGATAAAGAGAACCAATGCTAACTCCAGCTCGCTCTGCAATCCTGTTAGTCGTAGCACGAGCATGGCCCAGCGCAGGCAAAATGCGAGCAGCAGACTCAATAACAGAGTCAAAAACGGTTTGGGAACGCCGTTGCCCAGGCTTCTTTCTATATTTATCCATCTTTTCGCAAATCTCCAATGCGAGTAGCTTCAAGAGTAACCTGTAGTCTATTTTATGACGTAACAGGAGAGAAAAATGAACAACAAAAACATGGACACTGTAATCGCGTATCTAAAATCTTGGAACAATGGGCGGATCGCCGAAGGGCGGAAATACGTCTCCGATGATTATCATTTTAATGGCCCAATTGACGAGTTTCATAACGCTAATGATGCTTTCACTGCCTTTGAACAACTTGCCCCTGTCGTAGAGGGAATAGAAATCGCTAGCATCCTTGAACAGGGCGACGACTTAGCCGCCTTTTATGTCTTCAAGGTAAAAGCACCCATCGGTCACGTGCCAATTGCAGAACATATTAAGCTTCGAAATGGAAAGGTCTCAGATTCAAGAATCTATTATGATCCTAGGACGTTCGGAAATGTGATGCCTCTTCCACCGGTAAAGACTCAGTTTTAATTCATCTCAGGCCATGGCTTGTTGCGAAATGCCATGGCCTCCTAGTCGTAAAAAGGTTCGATGCTCGTCCCATTTGCCGCGCCATTTTTCCCATGAATAAATTCAAATAGTTAGTTAAGGTTTTTCAACAGAGGCCATACGGCCCCGAACTTTTAAGGAGATTTTTAAGTGAAAATTCTTGGACTCGTTCTTCTTGTGTCATTGCCCCATTTTAGTTTTGCTAAAGAGCTTCTTAAGTTTGAAACGCAAATCCAATT
>JBFWYS010000386.1:0-4292 GCA_050186175.1 Pseudobdellovibrionaceae bacterium | reverse complement strand
CCTCTAGGATCGCAATTTTGCTTTGCAGGAGTTGTAAACCATTCGACAAACGTGGATCTTCTTTGGCCGGTCTATGTAGTTTGACCCAAAGAGCTACGACCGCAGCGACGAGACCCAAGTTAACTAAAATCATAAAGAGAGATCCTACACCCACGAAAACTCCTTGGTATTTCAAAACGGTCGTTCGAAACCGTTTGTTAATCACTCCTTAATTCTATCTCGACCGAAGAGGAGTCACAATTTAGACTGGACCGAGGTCCAGTTTCTTGGCCTCTCCTTCAGTCTAGCTTTTACAAGTTTCTTTGTAGATTTCATCATTAAATGGTCACATTTTAGAAATATTTTGCCTGAAGGAAGTAGCAATACGGCCCTAAGGCGAATCCAAATCAAGATTTTGAGGGGTCAAAATCAGAGGGGAACCAAATGAGACTACTAAAACACGCCTTAACGACAGGTCTGTTTTTATTCGCGGCCACTTCTTATGCATCGCCAATTGAACAAAAAATTGTCGGTGGAGTCGAGGCTTCTATCGGTGAATTTCCATTCATCGTATCACTTCAGTCGAGCTCACACTTTTGTGGCGGTTCGTTGATCAGAAAAAACTGGGTTCTTACAGCTGCTCACTGCGTGAGAAGCGGAAGAGTTCAAAAAATTCTTATCGGCCTTCACGATCAAAAACAAGCTCACAACGCCGAAGTTAAAACTCCAAAGCGTATCGTGGCTCACCCACAGTACAGCAACTCAACTCTGGATTTTGACTACGCTTTAATCGAGCTTGATAGCGATTCAAACTATGCACCAGTGGCAGTCAATGAAACTGAAATCGCAATTCCTTCATCAGCAGATGGAGCAATAATGTCAACAACAGCTGGTTGGGGAACAACAAGCGAAGGATCATTCGCTCTTCCAAATCTTCTGCAAAAAGTTGATGTTCCACTTGTAACATCTTCTGCTTGTAACGAGAGCTACACAGGCCAAATCACAGATCGTATGATCTGCGCTGGTTTCGAAGACGGTGGAAAAGACTCTTGCCAGGGTGATAGCGGCGGCCCACTCATAGTCAAAGATGAAAATGGCCAAATGTTCTTGGCTGGAGTCGTAAGCTGGGGCCAGGGTTGCGCGCGTCCGAAGTACTACGGCGTTTACAGTAAAGTAAATGCAGTTTCTGCTTGGATCTATCAGACCACAGGAACAGCTCACTAATACAATTTCTTAAAAATTGAAGTTAGATTTAGAAAAGGGTCGCATATGCGGCCCTTTTTTTAGGTTTTTCTTTAGGCATCTGTCTCATGAACGAATATCCTTTGTGCACCCAAAAAACTTTTATAACTCCAAAACACGCCTAGCAAAATCCAAAGAACATCCAACCACAAGAAATATTTTATTCCGGCTCTTCTCGCCACGAAGTAATTTTACGTTTCGTTTAGAAATCCCAAGAGTCTTCGCCAAGAACTCGAAAAGCTCCTCATTCGCTTCGCCATCCACAGGTGGTGCCGCCACTTTCACTTTCAATGCGCCACCGTGCGCTCCCACTAGTTCTGTCTTCTTTGCTCCTGGTTGAGCATAGATTTGAATTGTTATCCCCTTTAGAGTTTCTTTTATCACCGATACCTCTTCGGTTCATCTTGAGCGATCCGCAGCTTATATTCAATCTGAAATGACTGAACTTCACTTGCTCCAAGATCAAAAAAAGCTAAAATAAAAAAAAGGAAATTCATCCATGACAAAAAATCTAATCGTTCTCACAATTTCTTTTCTCTTCTTCGCCTGCGGAAAACCGGCTTTATTAGATAACCCTAAAGAGCTGGATAATGAACTTTTGACAAAGGCCTCTAAAGATCAATGCGCTCCAGGACACTCATTTCAACAATACACAGATGAGTTTAAACTTGGGCAGCAAACTCTTCCTGTTCCTGTCGTTTTTGCAATTCAAAAAGGGGGTGAAGATTGTGCGCTCAACCATCCGATTAACGACGCCGGCACTGAGCAGTTTCTGCAAGTTAACTTCTCCGGCAACTGCATTAAGAATAATACTTTCTGGACAAAGTTTTTATATCGCGAAGATCAAATGCAAAGACGAACATATATAGAACTTAAACCCCTTGATTCCAAAATAAGCGGCTATGCCTCTATTAACATGGCAACGGGCCGAAGCATTTCGAGTCTTCGAAACAAAATAGGGCTCGTTATGTATCACTGCGTTTCTAGCAGTGAATAGACGAGCTCTTAGGTCATATGAGAAATAAAGTTACCAATGCGGTCAATCGCCTCTGCCATTCTCTTATTTTCAATTGCAAAGCTGAGACGCATGTAGCCCTCAACTCCGAATTCAAAACCTGGAACAACGGCGACGAAAAACTGCTCAAGTAAGATTTTAGAAAAATCACGCGAGTCCTTGACGACCTCGCCTTTGAATTTACGACCAAGAACTTTAGAAATGTCCACCCAAAGATAAAATGCACCCGGTGGAGTATCCAAAGAAAGATCTTTGATCTTTCTTAGCCTCTCCACCGCAAAGTCTCTGCGCTCTTTTAACATCTTACTTGCACCAGCAATATCCTCGTCACATTTTTCGATGGCTGCCCACGCAGCTCTCTGAGAAATTGAGCTGGGAGCTCCTGTCGCCTGACTCTGGAAATCGCCCATTGGCTTGATCAAATTCTCAGGTCCAACCGCCCAACCAATTCTCCAACCTGTCATCGAATAGGATTTTGAAACTCCATTGATCGAAAGAGTTCGATCACGAAGATCCGGTGCCACTTCTAAAATATGAGGAGCTAATTTTCCACCCTCAAAAACTAACCGATTGTAAATATCGTCAGAGAGAATTGCGATCTTTGGGTGTTTTCTTAAAACATCGGCAATCGCTTTTAGTTCTTCTTTCGAATAAATTTCTCCGGTTGGATTGCTAGGCGAACAATAGAGAAAGGCTTTTGTTTTTGGAGTGATTGCATTTTCTAGCTGAGCAGCCGCAATTTTAAATCTTCCCTCTTTATTTGAAGGAATCACTTTACTCACGCCACCTGCGAGTTCAATCATGGCTGGGTAACTCACCCAAAACGGAGCTTGAAAAATAACTTCATCGCCCGGATCACAAAGAACTTGGAGCGCAGTGAAGATAATAAATTTTGCGCCCGAGCCCACCGTGACTTCCTTGGCCGAATAGTTCCACCCAAAATCATTTTTCATCTGCTTAACAATGGCTTCGCGAAGCTCTTGAGTTCCTGAAGCAGGGGTGTACTTGGTAATCCCCTCGCGAATCGCTGCGATCCCAGCTTCAGACGGCCCTGCAAACGTAGGCCAGTCGGGTTCACCTACAGACAACGAAATAACGTCGTTCCCTTTTGCCGCCAGCTCTTTTGCTTTTGCGACTAAGAACAAAGTAGGAGACGGAGCTAACTTCTGCGCACGCTGAGATAAAATCATAGAAGATCCTTTGTTTCGTAACCTTAGGTTACCTAAGTCGAGCAGTGAGTGGGGCCATCACGTGTGCTGGCACCAATCCATCTAGTTTGCCTCCGTACTTTGCTACTTCTTTTACCGCTCTCGAAGACACGTAGTAATACTCGGGGCTTGCGAAAACCAAAAGTGTTTCAAGTTCCGGGGCGAGCTTTTTATTCAAACTAGCCATTCCCATTTCATATTCAAAATCGACAACTGCACGCAGTCCACGCACCATCACCTCGATTTTATTTTTTTTCATGTACTCGATGGTGAGCCCCGTATGAACATCAACCTTAATATTGCCGAGCCCTTTAAAAGACTGCTCGATCATGGCCTTTCGCTCTTCGGTTGAGAATAAATATTTTTTCTCGGGAGATTCGCTGATCAAAACAGTCAGCTCAGAAAACACAGCGCTCAGTCGGCGCACGATATCGATGTGACCCATGGTAATGGGATCAAAACTTCCTGGATAAATAGCTTTCTTCATTTTTGATACCTTGAAAGAAATCTTACTCTGTAGGTTTGGTAGCAAAAAATGAAAGCGTCTTGTCACCAAACTCACGCAGATCATAACGAGAGATCGTGTTGTAGTCGCCTTCTATTTTTTCTTTTGGGCCAGATTCAATTGTCATAATTGTTGATTGTCCAAAAACCGAGCTTTGGCTCGCTGCAATCATGACCTCGTGGGCCATTTCCTCAGTAAAAGGAGGATCTGCTAAAACTAGATCAAAAGCTTCACCAGAATAATTCTTTAAAAATGAAACAACATCGCGATTGACGATCGTGAACGGCTCTGAAATCCGGAGCTTCGCGATATTTTTTTTCAAAATCTCGATGGATTTAGGATG
>JBFWYS010000385.1:0-4292 GCA_050186175.1 Pseudobdellovibrionaceae bacterium | reverse complement strand
TTATTAGGCAGATTTGCTGTGGAATTGAATGGTTTCTTTGACATGCAGAAGTAAGTTTGGTGACAATTGAGTCCATGGAGAGACTCGATTTTCAAAAAGAAGTGCTAGATTGTGTTGTCGGTGGCCTCTCTGTCATTGACATCCCAAGACTCAAGATAAAGTCCATTGAACACGCCACAGATTTTATTAAAACTTACGGTTTTGATATTGAAAATCCCGATGAAGTTGAAAAGCTTTGGCATTTTCACCGCCGTGCTGTTGTTTTAATTACAGAAAGACTTTTAAAACCGGGTGAGCAGATTCCAGAGCTTCTCACAGATCGTAAGCTCCTGGGTGATATCCGTCTTTTGCTTTTGCACGCATCTTCTGAAGATGAACACGATCAGGAGATGCAGCGATGGTCTTGTGCGCTTCTGCGAGTGATGCATGTCTTTGTGCACGCTGAAAATGATCTGTTCTTAAGTTTTTCCGAGGAGATTCAAAAGCAGATCCTGACTCCTTTTGAAAAATGCGTGATTACGGACGGGACCGGAACTTATCTCACAAGCCCTGGATCGCAAGAAAAAGTAAAACTGGTGCAATTTGATTGGAAGCCGTTCAAAGCCTCCGCAAGCACGGCGATTAAGTTGCTAGCCAAGTCTGATCTCATTGGAATGGCGATTTTTGACAAGGTGGGTGTGCGTTTTATTACCCCCACTATTTTTGATTCTTTTAAAGTGATTCGGTTTCTAGTGGATCACAATCTTGTTAGTTATCCCCATATTATGCCGGATCAGAGTTCAAACACAGTGTATCCTGCGGATTTCTTTTTTGAAGTGATGAAAGAAATCGAATCAAATCCACCAGATTCTGCAGAGCAGGTGAGCGCTTACCTCAATAGTAAAATAGATGAGAAAATTAAAGAAGCCCGGTTTGTTCGTAAGGAGAATACTTTTTCGTCTTCGGGTTATCGGTTTATCAAATTTATTTGCCGAAGACTCATTCAAATTCCGTCGAGTACGGGAACGGGAAGCCACAGTCCCGGAAAACCTTTGACCTTCTTTTACCCTTTTGAAGTTCAAATCGTAGACGCCGAGTCTCATCAAAAAAATCAAGAGGGAGAGGCTGCGCATGCCTCCTATAAAGAAAGACAGAGAGAAGCCGCAAGAAAGCGGGTTCTCAAATGATCGAGCGAGCCGTCGCATCAATTTTATCTTTGGCTGTCGTCATCGTGTTTCCTTTTTGGGTTGCGCTTTGGTCTATCGTGGTGATGGCTCCTAGACTCTTTGGAAACTCAAGGCCGATTCGTGATTTTCAAAATTGGGCTCTGCATTTTTGGGGCATTGTCTCGTGCTCAGTTTTCCGCGTGAAAATTCGCGTTCACGGAAAAGAAAATCTTCCTAAAGCGGGCGGTCTTGTTCTTTTTAATCATCAATCGTTGATAGATATTATTATTCTTCAGTACATCACGGGAAGAATTAAATTTGGCGCAAAGATCGAACTTTTTAAAGTTCCTTTTTTTGGCCCGGCAATGAGATTGTCGGGAATGTTGCCGATTGCTCGAGATAACGTTCAAGACGTAATTCGAGTGTATAAAGAGGCCGAAGCGCGGGCTGCGCAGGGGGAGCTCTTTGCGCTTGCGCCCGAAGGCACAAGACAAAAGGTCGATCAGCTTGGACCCTTTAAGTCGGGTCCGTTTATTTTTGCGATCAATGCAAAAATGCCGATTTATCCAATTGTCATTCGTGGCGTGCAGCCGATTTTACGCAAGGGAAGTCTGCTTCCTAATAACGATGTTCTGTATCGTGCAGTGGATGTGCATGTTTTGCCACCGGTTTCGGTAGCGGGCTACACGCTTGATCAGAAAAATGAATTGATGAATAAAGTTCGCGAACAGATGGCGAAGTTTTGGTAATTCGGGGCGGAGCAGGTACCGGGTTCCGAATGCGGGTCACGGCGAGTCACATGAATAATAAAAATAGCTTTATTATCCAGGTAAAAAGACAACTTTGCACGACCTAGGAACTCACTTCGTGACAGTCCAAGAATTACCAGAATTAAAGCTCTTAAGTGTCATCACTTTATAACCAGTATCTAAAGTCATGGTCCAATCATCAGGACGCGAATCAGAGATCTCTAAATTCTTCATTTGCAACTTACCTGGAGATCTTCCGAGATGTCCCTGAAGTTGTAGCGCAAGTTCGTGCCAGCGAATATACTCTTTGAATTTTGGCTTCGATGAAAATTTCTTAGGGGCGGAAGCCGAGTAGGGGCCCGCGACCAAGGTTCCTTTAGCAGAAATTTTTACCGGAACATTGAGTGCTCCGAGAGACTCAACCTTTTTAAAAACTTGTCCGTCTTCCGTAAGATAAATTCCATCGGCCGAAACAATTCCCTGAGTCGGATTTTTTTCATCAAAGTCATAGGAAAAAATATTCTTCTGTAAAAGATCTGACCACGAGATCGTTTCCGCAGCCGGGACAAGAGGTTCTGCGCTAGGAATTTTCCACCACACAAGACCTTGTTCAGGAAGTTGGCTCTGAGCCCAGCGGAGACTTTGTGATTCTGTGACCGCTCCAATTAAACCGAGACGAAGTTTTTTTTCGAGAGGGGCCAGCTCAGGAGTTTTAGAGAAATCACGACTGAGGACGATTCCTTGATTGTGATCGCCCGCGAAACCTTCGACGTCGTAGGCTTCTTTTCGAATGCCATTTTTGAAGTAAATCATCGAGCCAATTCGTTTATCAATCTCGAGCCATTGTTTCGTGTTTTTCGGCAAGCCATACATGGCTAAATCCATTTTGCCCGTGACTTCAGAAAAATGGAGATACCCTGGAGTTCCTTCGTGGATCACTTGAATCCAGTCGCGTCCCACTGCAAGAGGTTTTAGCATCGTTCCGGGAGGAAGAATTTTTGCGGCCATCGAAGTGAGATCCCGCTGTTTTCTCAGTCGCGCGTGTTGCATGGTCACAAAGGGTCCATAGCTCGTTGTCGGAAGAAGCTCGATATCCGTCAGAGTGAGAATATGACTTTTTGGCAACCACAAAGAACGATAGGCTCCGCGTTCGTAGAAAGAAATTTTGCGCCAAACTTCAAAATCAAAACCGATCCAACCTTTTTTGAGATTCTCAAGCGTCTCTTGTCCCGAAACAAATTGCGCTCCTTTGGTACGATAAAGAGGGACGTAAGAGCTTTTGAGCCCCGGTTGATCCGCAAAAACAAAGGAAGTTAGAAAAAGAAAAAAGCTTAGCACAATCACTATTTTGTCGTGGATAAAATCAATCAACAAGACTTAATGTGAGCGGTCTTCGAGTTTTGGACGCGACCTTGGTCGACCCCGTTCAACTTCATCTTCCACAATCAGAGCTAAGAGCTGAAAATAGGAGGGGTGAATTGTCGCAAAAAGTTTTTCCTCATTTTGTTTCTTGCCTCTGCGATTCAGGTTCAAGCTGAAACTTTGGGGAGTTTTCGCCTCGAGTCTATGTCGTTAGGAACAGAAGTCGAAAGTATCGAAAATCAAAACGGTGGTTTTGATTTAAAAAACTCTCATGTCTCTTTTGGTTGGGAAAAAACAGAAAGTCTCTCGGGTTTTTTCGCGATCGGAACATCGGATTTACGTAAAAAGTTTTTTATGTATCCGCAAACGTCTAGCGAAATCGCGATCACCGAAATGCACTTAGATCTCGGGACTTCTCTCGGAACCTTAAAATTTGGTTTGATCCGAATTCCATTTGGCTACGAAGGATTTTTAGGCGAAGGCCGGTTGCTTTTTCCGGAATCCCAAGCAAAAAGGATGAATTTTCACACAACGGCGGATTACGGAATTCAGTACGCAACCCAAACGACGCCGTTTTTCACTACTCTCTCCGCGCATAATGGAGAAGGCGGATCAAGCAAAGACCCCTATGTCTGGTTTTCAGGGCAGTGGGGAATTGCTGATGAGGGCGGGTGGAAGTTTTTGCTTTCAGGTACCACAGGAGAAACCTCAAAAAACTCAGCTGTAGGATCTACGTCTCCAATTGCTTTTAACGTTTTAGACAAAGCAAAGTTGCGCGAAGGTGCTCTCACGTTTGCATATGATCGTGATGGCTGGCAGATCGTGCTTGAGTACTTGCGCGGAGAAATCGTTCAAAATAGCAAAGAACTTCCGTACTCCATTTCAAGACTGGATTTCGCAACTCCACTCTCAAGCTATGTCTACTTACTACTCCGGCACGAACAACTTGATCCTGCAATCAAAACTAAAAACGATGAAACTACTTGGAGCACTTTAGGTTTCACGGTTGAGTCTACAGATCGCCTCTTAAAGTTCA
>JBFWYS010000384.1:0-4297 GCA_050186175.1 Pseudobdellovibrionaceae bacterium | reverse complement strand
ACGCAATTCTTAAAAACCCGAGTCCGTGCAATAAGAGCTTATCTCCAGGATCTAAATCTTTACATTCAAGAGTGAATTCAGATCCGGAGCGAGAAAGTGTTTTAAAATCAACCCGTTTATAAAAACCATTTCGAAGACGATAAATATTTTTTTCTTAAAGCCCAAAGAAAATCGAGGATTTTGAAAGCTTAATAATTTTCGATCCACCAATATCAATCGTCTTAAGTTCAAAATTTTTGATTGCTTCTGCCGAAAGCTTAAAACCGTCTTTTTCGTTAGCTTCGGTAATTCCTTTATCAGGCCCGACACTACCCGATTTTTCGCTCTCGCCGTGACCATGACCTTCTTCATCTTTTTCATCATCATGGTCGTCATGCTTTTCTCCCTCAGCATGCTCATCATGTTCTCCGGCTTTTTTTCCCGCTTCTTCTTCGTGGGAGTGGTCTGAGTGCGCTTCATCCTCATCATGCCCTTTTTCTTCGTGTGCATGACCTTCAGGTTCAGCATGTTCCTTTACACTGTCTTTGGCATAAGTCATGTAGCCTATAAGGAGAGAAGAAATAAAAATGACAGCTAAAACCCTTAGTCTACTCATATCTATAATCTCCCATTTTTCCGTCCATTGAATAAATTTGGAAAAGCGTCTGCAAAGTTTCAAGTTCAAGCTCATTTTGAGTTTCAGTAAATTCTAAAATCTGTCGATGCGCTTCGATAACGAGAGTTCCCGAAATTACACCCTGATAAAATAAATTCTCAGTTGTTCGATGCTTTTTTTCGGTATCTTGAGGATCTGGCGCATTCTCAAGAGCTGCTACAAAACCTGCATAATTCTCAATTAGGTTTTTCTTTTGGATTTCAAGAGACTGTTTTGAAATTCGATGATCAATTTCCGCCCGAAATTTTTCCGCATTCGCTTGCTGCCGCTCGCCTCCATTTAGATTGAATATTGGGAGTGGAAATGAAACTGCCACACCGTAACTTTTATACTGATAGGCTCCATCGACATTGTTTGAAGCAATTAAGCTCAATGTAGGATCTGGCCATACGTTTGCGCGAGCCAAATCCAGATCTGCCTGGGCTTTTTTAAGATTCGATTCAATTTCTTTAATCTTAGGACTTTTTGAAATATCTAGATCAACGTTAGTTAATTTTGGCCACTTCGTAAGTCTTTTTGGAAGATAAAGGACTGCGCTCTCTAAGTTAAAATTAGGAATAACTTTAAAATAAGCTTCAACTTCTCTTTTTTGTGATACCAATGTAGCTAACTTATGTCGGTAATCTCCAAGTGCTAACTTAAAAATTCCGATATTAACTTGCTGATCTGGAGAAAGCTTAGGCCTAGAAGAAAATTGTCTATTCACTTTTTCGTAAACTCCAAGAGCTTCTTGCAAGACTGCAATTTCACCCACCAGTTGCCTATATTTCACTAGTCTCAGAATGTTCTCCGAAAGGATTTGATCCTTAAGAGACATGGATGCCGCTCGAAATGCTTCAGCTTTTGCTTCTCCAGAGGCTCGTCTAGCTGATCGCTTACCGCCGATTTCTATAAGTTGAGAAATTGCGACTCGCGTTCCTCCAGCAGTCCCATCAATACTCTTCCCCTGCATATTTTCAATTTCCACAGTGGGATTTGGAATCTGAGTTCCCGACTTCAAAATACCTTCAATTGCTTGGGTATCTGATTCGAGTTTTTTCATTTCTAAATTCTGCTGGTTCAGACACTCAATAACGTTTTGGGTGTTTTTAGGTGCTGAACAATAGTCTGCCTCTGCCGCATATCCAATAGACAATGCGAGCAAAAGAACTACATACGAAGGCCTCATAGGCGGCTCCTATTTAGTGGTTATTCAAATTTTTGGAAATAATGGAAATGGAAATTAAGCGATCGGAGGACGCTTTAAATTTTTCGAAGGCGGTGAAATATAAAATGATACAAACAGGCTATTATGCTGAACAATAATAGAGCTAAAGGTTAGATTAGCCTCTCCTGTAAATGCAAATATGTGCACGCAAAGACCCGAATGACAGAAAGATGATGAGCCCTCAGTTTTGTGGCTTTCACTAGAATCATCATTAGTTTTTAGATTTGAATGGCATGAATCAGCAATTTGCTGCCCATCAAGCGCCGGAGAACAGTGGGTCGGCTTGATCGACGACACAAAAAACACTGTTACTAGAAAAATAATAAAAAACCCTATTCTCATTCCGCCAGTCTACAATAGTTGACGAACGTATTCAATAAAATCCCCGCACTACAGAATTATTTCACGGCTTAAATCTGAAAGTACTACAAACTGTCTATTAAATGAACAGCAGCCAGCCATTCAAGAACGATCCCTACAGTCCGCAATAAAAAATAACATAATATAGCATTCCAATTTGCATTAAAAAGTAAGGGAGCGCCTCAAGAAGAGAAAGGAATCTGACGAGTTTCGCCGAACTTCATCTCTTTTGAAGACTCTTAAGAATTTCACATTCTTTGGGATCGAGCTCTTGATTACAGACGGATCTCAACTGAGCCAAGTTTTTTTCAAGTTTTTTAAGTTCTTCGATTCTAGACCGAAGATTTCTCAATTGTTCATCAATGACTTCATTCGCTTCTCGACAAGATTTTGCCGATCCTGACCTAACCTTCATAAGCTTCCTGATTTCAGGAATTGGAATATCGAGGGATCGACAATGCGAGATGAACTCAAGCGTATGTTGTGTTTCTTTAGAGAATTCACGAAAACCGCCCTCAGTCCGAGAAGGCCCCTTTACAAGACCCGTTTTTTCGTAAAACCGAATAGTATCTATAGAAAGTCCCGTTTTTTTAGAAAGCTCGCCAATCTTCATAATTACACTATACACTTGACTCTGGAGTAACTCCAGGGTGTTTGCTTTTTTACAAGGAGCGCAAAAATGGGAAAAAGCTGCTGTGAAAGCAAATCGAATGAATTGGTGAAATTAAGAGAAAAACAAGCCACTGTTCTTAAAATTGTCATGGCTATCAATCTGGTCATGTTTTTCGTGGAATTTGCAGCTGGCTTGTGGGCAAAATCGACAGCACTTATGGCTGATTCACTTGATATGCTGGGTGATGCCATCGTTTATGGTTTCAGCCTTTATGTCCTTCACAAAAGTGAACATATTCGAGCTACAGCTGCGCTTTTAAAAGGACTCATTATTGTCGCGTTTGGCTTCGGTGTACTTTACGAAGCTATCTCAAAGATGCTAAGTGACTCAATTCCAGTTGCAGAAACAATGGGATTAGTTGGCCTTGTAGCACTAGCTGCAAATGTCACGTGCCTGCTTTTGCTCACAAAACATAAGGACGATGATTTAAATATGAAATCCACATGGATTTGCTCACGCAATGATATCATTTCAAATACTGGTGTGATTATCGCGGCGGGGCTCGTTTCAATCACACAATCAAAGTGGCCAGATATCACGATTGGGCTTATTATATCCGTTTTGTTTTTAAAGTCTGCGTGGCCGATCCTTACGGAGTCCATAGCTGCCATGAAGGAGCATAAAACACATAAACATCTGTGAGAAACAAAGTCATTCTGAACACATTTTTCTTTAATTTTATTGCGGTTGATAAATCTTTATTGGAGTATTTATCTTATGCGCACTTTATTGACGGCCAAATTTAACGAACAAATCTGTATCGCAAAAAATTTTGAAAAAGAAGGAAAGCTCTGTGAGGCTTGGAATTTTCTAGAAAGAGCGCATATTTTAGGCCAATTCCATACAGTTCCCCATCTCTCAGTTCATTGGAAAATGCTTGTACTCGCGGCGAAAACAAGGGACCGGTCTGAACTCGTTGGACAAGTCACTAGACTGCTTTTAGCAGCTCCAGGATCAATTCTAAAAAAAGCTCCAAGAGGTAATACCGGAAGATCTAATGTGGGTATCTTCGAACCAATGAAAATTCCAAAAGATCTCGAAGAAATTTTAAGTTCAAGCGAATAGGCCAATTCCACTTTCATGTAGAAATTTCGCCACAACCAAATTCTACCTCATCCGATCTAGAATTCTCCATTGAATATAAGCGGATGACTGATATTCTTCCTTTGTGAGGCACTCTCCACTAATCATATTCATTGCTTCGTTCATTACCATTGCTGTTCCAGCAATCGGGTACATCTCATTTGGTTTTTTGCCAGCCAGTCTTTTTTTAATCGGCTACATGAGCGGGATGATTTTTTGGCTTTGTATTGAGACAAAAGCGCCCTTTTCAGCCATTAAAACTTTATATTGGGTCACCTTCTTCTTATTTATTGTACACAGGATTGAAGAAAAAAAATCT
>JBFWYS010000383.1:0-4299 GCA_050186175.1 Pseudobdellovibrionaceae bacterium | reverse complement strand
GGACTCGTGTCAATGCTCGATAAACTGCTAGAGGCTCAAAGGAATTTTAGGAACCGCCGTGATAGGTGATCCCTACGTCCGGTGGTGTGAGAGGACGGGGCGCTAACGCGCCCTTCCTACTCGATTTGAGTGACTTATAGAATCCATTTGATGCCATCAAAATAATATTCAATCGATTCTATCTAAATACATCGATTCACTTCGTCGAAGTATATTGATCGAGGGTATCAAAGCTGTAGCTTCCTGCGTATTGAACTGCATCAGGCACGCCAGCTTGTCGAGTAGGCGGGGTTGAGAGTTCGCCTCCGATTAAATTCTTCCGTAATTAAATTTCTGTACTTCATTTCCATGACGAGCGCTGTCTCACAGCCCCTGAGTAAATGTTAAATTTTCGGATAACAAAGTGTTATCCGATATTATCTCTCGAGAGCATTTCTGACAGTTTTAAAACCGTTCTCAGATTTCGAAGTGTCACAGGTGAACCGGCCGCCTTATCAAAAAAGGCAGGCGTTAGCTTTGATCTTCCCGCGCCACCGGCAAAATCTACCCATATAGCGTCACCGATGACTTTGATTCTCTCGGTGCTCGCTGCTCGTTCGTGCAAGAGGTTCTCGACATCTTTTTTAAATGGTAATTTTGACAAGCCAATCATGAGCAAATTGGGTCGGATCTCTGCTGCATCGGCGAATGGTGGCTTTGCCGCATAGATTTTCCACTGTTTCTCTGTTCGCGCAACAACATCAACAGGGAATCCAAAATGCTTTTGTATTGTTTTTTCGAGTAACATCGTAACATCTGTGGTCTTCATTTTCCCGGCGTCGAAGACAAGATTGCCGCTATTGATATAAGTTTCGACTCGGTTGAGGCCAGCCTTAAGAGAAATTGACTGCAACTCTTTCATTGAAACCTTGCGGTGCCCACCGACATTGATCCCGCGTAAAAGCGCAACCATCTTCATAACGGATACTCCATCGTGAAAAAATGCATACCGGACTCCAGTTTTTATTACTCTAGATTCTATCAGCCAGACCTCTAAAAGTCATTTGATCTTATACTGACGGTTCAGCATCTTGTCCAAACATAGACCTAGTTAACCGGATAGCTCCTGAATTTTTCCCACTTTCGAGCCTCCACCCAGCCGCAAAGGCAGCTCTGATGGAAACAGATTCAATCCTGGATTCTGGACCGAATTCAGTTGTCAGATTCCAGGACGGGATCCTGCATTCAGAATTCAGAATTCAGAATTCAGAATACAGAATACGGAATACGGAATTTTTAAAAAGATGCCCTCTTGGCTTCCCAAGAGGGCAAGACGATGACAAACTTTCGACTTCTAAATCTCGGCCGAAACCGCGAATCCTAACTTGCGATTAATATCGTAAGTTAGAGATGCAACCTTGAAGCTCGTGGAAAGCTTCGGGGTTACGATAAGAAGGCGAAAGGGTAGTGATGTCGTAAGCGCGGAAGTAGCCGTTAGACTCTTTCACACAAACATCAGCACCAACTTGATTTTGAACTGAACGATAACAAGCTTCTCTCTCTAAAAATCCATTGTGAGAGCCGCCAACATATTGTCCGTTGTTTTTATTGACTGGCATAAAACGATCGCGGTCTGGAGTTGGAGCGCAAATCAAATTGTAAGATGAATTTGCGATCGAAGATTCGCAACGATCCATTGTTCTCCATGCAGCGTACTCGGCTCCCATCGCATATCCTGAAGAATTGTAGGCAACATATCCTGAGCCGTTTTCACGGCAGTACATTTCTCCCTCGTAAGGAGGATTGTACGGCGGGTTGTGCGGTGGATTATGAGGAGGATAGTACGGAGGGTTATGAGGTGGGTGATAAATCGGAGGATGGTAAACTGGTGGATGATAAACAGGAGGACGGTAGACAGGAGGACGGTAGACAGGAGGACGATGGACTGGCGGGCGGTAAACCGGTGGATGATAAACTGGCGGTCTGTGAACTGGTGGACGATGCTCAGGAGGCCTGTGATCTGGTGGGCGATGTGAAGGTGGTCTCTGCGATGGTGGATTGTGTGGTGGTCGATGGGCGTTGCCGCCGCCTCTACCATCTCTTCTGAAGCTGTCACCTCTTCTTTGTGCAAAAGCCTCAGTTGCAAGAGTCAAAGTCAAAGCAGTTGCAAGAGCTAAACTTGAAAAACGAACGAAAGACATTGTTCCCCCTTTAATAGTTTTTTAAAAATTAAAGAAACTTTCGGGGACAAAATGAATCCGTTCTTTTAAGTTCCGCATAAGTTTCTTAACAAGGACTAAGGCACAGCAAAAAATACGCCATTAAATTAGAGTCAGGTTGCTCCCAGATTCTGAAAATTAGTTGAGAAATTTTATTTTTTTTGAACAAAAATGATCCAAAAGAACTAATAGTTGGCTCCCACTTTATTGCAGGCTCTGTGAATTATGGGCTCATTTTGAAGAGATAGATGATCCAAAAAATGAATCTATTTTTTTTCTAAATGAGTCTTTCGGGGGCAGGCAATCTTAGAACTGCCAGGGGTCAGTTTCACACTGGTGCAAAGAAGACATCAAAAAAAGAGGCCCTCTTTTAAGAGCCTCTTTTTCAATGCTAGCTTGACTTTCCTGGATTTTAATATTGCAGATTATCAATGCAGTTGGCGAGAGTTGAGTAGCTTCTAGGATTTCTGTGCGAGCGCTCTGATGTTGTCAGATCGTAAGCCGAGTAAGCACCGTCGTACTCTTTCACACAAACATCGTAGCCCACTTGATTTTGAATTGTACGAAAGCAAGCTTCGCGTTCAATAAAACCTGTGTTCGGATTTGCGATGTAAAGGCCAGTCACAACGTGAACTGGAACAAATCGTTCGCGATCTGGAGTTGGAGCGCATGTGAGATTTTCTGTCGAGTTGTAGACAGACTCTTCACAACGTTCCGCGGTTCTCCACCCTGCGTATTCAGTTCCCATCACATTTCCGATTGAGTTGTACACACTGTAATTCTCGCCATTAAATCCGCAGAACAAACTGATTTCCTGCGAGGGTGGAGGGAGATAAGGCTCATTCGGTGGAAGAGACGGTGGATAATACGGCGGCAGATCAGGCGGCCAGTATGGCGGCGGTCTGTTTGGTGGTCGGTAAGGAGGACGATGCGGAGGCGGTCTGTGGCCTAAGCATTCTCCGCGTCTGAACGAATCACCACGACAATCCGGTGGATTAGGTCGATGAGGCGGGCGGTGATCTGGACGGCCCGGTCTATCTGGTGGGCGCGGGTGATCCGGTCGATTCGGAGTATCGGGTCTGTTTGGTCGATCCGGTCGATTTGGAGTATCAGGTCTGTTTGGTCGATCCGGTCGATTTGGAGTATCAGGTCTGTTTGGTCGATCCGGTCGATTTGGAGTATCAGGTCTGTTTGGTCGATCCGGTCGATTCGGAGTATCGGGTCTGTTTGGTCGATCCGGTCGATTCGGAGTATCAGGTCTGTTTGGTCGATCCGGTCGATTCGGAGTATCGGGTCTGTCTGGTCGATCCGGTCGATTCGGAGTATCGGGTCTGTTTGGTCGATCCGGTCGATTTGGTGGTGGTGATGGCCGATCTGGTGGTCTCGGTCGTTCCGGTCGTGCATTTCCTCCGCCGTTGTTTCCGCCTCCGCCGCTACCATCGCGACGGAACGAATCTCCGGGTTTTTGTGCATAAACCGGGGCAGCAAGACTCAAGCTCAAACTTGCGGTCATCACCCAAGTGAGCGTTTTATTGATTTTCATTGGTTCCCCCTTTAATAAGCGTCTGCTTACAGCAGAACAAAGCGCCTGCTTACAGCAGAACAAAGTGGGGACAGAAATTCTTCTTGGTTCCAACATGCCCCCGAGGCCGGGCAAAGCAAGGGTCGGACCAAACTCTTTAGTGCCGTTTCGCTATCAGTTCATTTCAATCCACCATCGGTCGCGGCTCTCAATAACTTCCAAACTGCGCCTTTCTAACAGCCAAAACCCTCAAACTCACCCCATTGTTCATGTTGCAGCACACTCATCCGTTTGCCTGTTCAATTTTGCACGGTAAAAGACAAAAACAAATTTCATAAATTTGAGGGTGACCGATGGAAGGGCGAGAACCCTTTGCATGGAGTATCAAAGGGGGTAGCCGTGCCTTTCCATAATTGTCCGAATCACGGCCCGTCACTCTCAATGTCCATCGACATCTTTTTATTCACCGTGCTCCACAGTTTGCACTCCATCGGTCACATGAATTTGTGCGCCACTCGCTCCCTTAATCTTGGAGGGAAGCGTTCAAATCAAAAGGAGAAAATCATGCGCAAAAAATCG
>JBFWYS010000382.1:0-4303 GCA_050186175.1 Pseudobdellovibrionaceae bacterium | reverse complement strand
GCGAATAAAGAAAAGGTGATGGGCTTTGGGCATCGAGTTTATAAGAACGGAGATCCTCGAGCCCTGATTCTCAGAAAGATGAGCGAGAAGCTGACGGTTAAACAGGGAGAAGGACACTGGTACGAAATGTCGGCCTTGATTGATGATACGGTTCAGGCTGAAAAAGGTCTTTTGCCAAACGTCGACTTTTATTCAGCGACAGTTTACTACGCGATGGATATCCCAATTGATCTTTACACACCGATTTTTGCCGTTTCTCGAATCAGTGGGTGGATGGCTCATGCAATGGAACAATATGCAAACAACCGAATTTATCGTCCTCGTGGCAAGTGGATCGGAAAGAGTGATCTTAAATGGACACCGGTCAGCAGCAGAAAGTAAATATTAAAGCGAGTCTTGTTCTGATCGTCAGTTCTACTTATAACGATCAGACAATGCTTGAGCAAGCCGCCTCAGAAGATCCGGCAGGGCATAAGTACACCTTTACATCAACAGCTTCATTTGGGCAGGAAACCGAGTGGTGGATCGAAAATCAACCCGATCTTTTAGTTATTTCGTTACCGCCTGAGGTGGATTTACAGCAATTATTTATCGATCGAATGCAGGAAGTTTTGCCTTCGGATATTCGCTTGATGATCGTGACTCCAGAAGTAACGCCATCTCTCTTAAAACTTTCGAATAAATTTTCGGATTTGAGAATGTTGAAAGGGCCTGTGGCGGGGCCATCCTTTTTTAAGGCCATTCACGATTTTATTACTTACGCAAATCCGACGGCAAGACAAAGACACCAGAGACATACTGTTCACATCAACTGCCGTGTTCAGTCTCTGGGAGCTGAGGGTGATGCCATTACTGGAGTTGCTAAAAATATTTCTATTGGTGGCGCTTATATTGAGAGTGATTCCCGATCTAACTTGAGTGCTGAAGATCGGGTGAATGTTACTTTTTTTCTTGGGGAAATGGCCAAAGAATACCAACTCGAAGCCAGAATCGTTTGGACGAAGCCGCATGGGAACGGAATGGCGATGGGGGTTAACTTCATTGTTAAGCAGGATCTTTACGAAACGCTTCTCGCGAACTTCTAGTTTTTCGCCCAATCCCACTCAGGAGGAATTTTATGTCCCTTTTCACCAAAATCATTGCTGGCGAATTGCCCTGCTACAAAATTCACGAAGATGAATTGACCTTTTCTTTTCTCGCTTTGGATCAAATCAATTTGGGACACACACTCGTCGTACCAAAACTGGAGGTGGATCATTTTATGGAGGTCCCTCCTGATACAGCAACTCGTCTTTTTCTGAATTCTCAGATGATTGGAAAAGCAATTCGTAAAGTCACGGAGTGCAAACGCGTGGGAATTATTGTCCAAGGATTTGAAGTTCCTCATACCCATATTCACCTGATTCCGGCCTGGGGGCCGGGGGATATGACTTTCGCTAAGGCGAGTCGGCGGTCTGAAAATGAGATGAAAAAAATCCAAGAACAAATCATTCAAAATCTCTGATTTTTTGCGCTCCTCGACTAGCGGGCTGGTTCATTAAATAGAACTAGGAATTCGTTTTTGATCCATTTATACTAACAAGTAAGAAGCCTCTCTAGAGGTTGGGAAGGAGGTGGTGCTTTATGTTAAATGAACACAGTACCAACGCGGGAGGTTTAGCTTTTTAGGCTAAATTTTTCGCAAGATCCAAAGGGCGGTAGATTTTCTATCGCCCTTCTTTGATTGGACCGTCCGCTCCTCCGGCACTAGTAAATTCTCTTTAGGACAGGCAAATGATAATCGAGAGAAAATTTTCCTCCGCCTGTAAACAGCAAAATTAAAAATGAAATCATATAAATGAACGACATCTCTTTTTCAGAGAAGGGTTGTGCTCCGTGAATAACAAAAAACGCAACTCCCATTGTAATGAGAAGTGGAATGGCAGCGAGGCGAGTCGCCAATCCAATAACAACAAGAATTGAACAGGCCACCTCTGCAAAAATAGCGAGGCACAGGCTTGTCATTATGCCGAAGCCAATTGGATCCGGAAATTTTTCCAGGTAAGTTGAGTAATTTGCTAATTTCGGCCAACCGTGGCTTAAAAGCATTGTCACTCCGAAGCCAATTCGAAGAAAAAGCAATCCAGTGTCCAAAAGTTGACTGCGAATTAATGCATTCATGAATCCTCCTAAAAATAATCTCCATTTAGCCTGCCTTAGTAGAACATAGGTTGTCATCTGTTTGTGATTCAAATATGAAAGGAGGTCAGAGGTTGAAGGATGCAGAAAGTTTTGAACTTTGTTGGCGGCGAGTGGAAGTCAACTGAAAATGGACAGGTTTTTGCCAAGCTGAATCCTCATGATGGTTCCGATGTCGCGTCTTGCGCCGATAGTGAAGCCTTTGATGTAGTTAAAACCCTGCAATCTTCAAAAGCTGCTTTTGCGACGTGGTCTCAAATCTCATCTGAAGAACGCGCAAATTTTCTTAAGAAAATGGCTGTTGTGATTGCGCAGAACAAAGACAGCTGGGCTCAGCTTGAAGCTATCGAGCAAGGTTTACCAATCGAGTTTGTAAAAGAACATTCCTTTGAAGAAGCAATTCGCGTTCTAAATTATTGGTCCAATTCAACTTCAGAAAGCCAAGAATCACCTTTGGGTGTGGTCGCTGTAGTCACTTCGTGGTGTTTAGGACTCCGCCTCTTGGTCGAAAGGGTCGCGCCTGCATTGACTGCTGGAAACTGTGTTATTGCCAAGCCGTCGGAGCATGCTCCAAGTTCAGGTTGGGTTTTAGGAGAAGCTGCTCGTCTTGCCGAACTTCCTCATGGGGTTTTAAATATACTTCAGGGTGATGGAGAAAAGGTAGGATCTGTTCTCACTGCGCATCCATCAATTCGCGCAGTCGCATTTGCTGGAAAGCTTGCCGTCGGCGAAAAAATTTTAAATTCAACTGGTTCTCAATTTAAAAGAGTGCACATGTCGATGGGCGCGAATAATGCTGCTCTTGTTTTAGCAGACGCAGATTTAAGCAAATGTATTCCTAAGATCATTGAATCTTGCCTCACTGGAATGGGGCAAATGTGCTGGAATACATCACGAATTTTAGTGCAGGAAAGTATTTATCCAGAATTCGTTGAAAAATTTAAGGCCCATCTGATTTCATGTCAGCCATTGCCTCTGATTTCCCGCAATCAGATGGAGATCTTCAATCAAAGAAAAACACTAGCTCTAAGTGAGAACGCCAAACTCTTTTCTTTAGACATAAAAAATGAAAAGGGCTTTTGGGCTGAGCCCACGTTCTCTCTAGATTTACCAATGTGTTCGGTACTTCAGCAGGATGAAATTAGCGGTCCATTTTTTAGTATTTCCTCGGTGAAATATCCACACGAAATGGTGAAGTGGACGAATACGGGATACTACGGCCATTCAGCCCAGGTTTGGACTCAGGACCCCGAAAAAGCTTACAAATGGGGATCTAAACTTGAATGTGGGACCGTCTGGGTCAACGATTGGATGAAGGGTGTAAACGAGGGTCATGTCATGAAGCAGTCGGGCTTTGGTCGCGTTGTGAATTCGGCACTTCGTCAATTTTTCTCATATCAAAGACAGATTATTGCAAAGTTTTGACGAACCTCGGGCGAAGTTCGTCTGGATTTTGGCGCTTTCTCTATTACTGGAGGGTATGATTGCGAGCGCGCGTGCGAATTTGGCAATGTGGGCAGCGTGCTTCTTCTTTAATTGCCACACCAAATGAATCTATTTTGTGATTTAATTCGAGCTCGCTGCCGCAGAGCGGGCAATTGGAGTGAGCCATAATAAAATTTGTGTGTTTGGGATCACTGCTGGTAGTCAGAGCACTTTCGCTGGATACTGGTGCTTGATCCTTTGGATTTTCGTCTCGGTTGCTGCTTCCTATTGAACTCATTACTTCCCCCTCAAACTTATTTTCTCAATTGGCAAAGAGTACGCATGCAAAGTCTATTCACAGACTTTGTTCAGATGCCGCGACAAAGTGGTTGAGAGGTTGCGCGCTCGAGAGCTGTCCTTCATACTTAAATGACCATGATCGATTTCAAAAAGAGAAAATATTTCCTGCAAAAAACACAAACGAGATTCGAATCTAGACTGGACCGAATTCGAACCTGGCGGGTGGTCTTGGCTATTGGATTTATCGTCGGGCTTATTTATCTGACTTCAAATCCAGCTCTGCGATTTGAGCCTTTTCTAATATTAGGTTTTATCTTGGTGTTTATTCCACTCGTAGTTATGTCGCGCAGACTTGAAACTTTTGTCCAAAAGCTAATGCAGCTCCAAAAATTTTACGAAC
>JBFWYS010000381.1:0-4310 GCA_050186175.1 Pseudobdellovibrionaceae bacterium | reverse complement strand
GGGCGACCTTTAAAAAAATATCGATCTTCGACCATTTTTTTTGTCAGACGTCGGCCCTGGCAGCACGCTGGATCAAAAAGATCAGGTTCAACTCGAGGTAAACGGAGGCCCATCGCCTTGAGTTGAGCCTCGATCTCGGCAGGGGTCATAGTTTCTATTTTTTTAGAATGAAAAAACTGGTTGATGCGACGATTGCGATCCACATTGCTACTTAAATCCCAAAGCCACTCATGCACAATCAAGTAAGAAAGCTGAAGCGCATGGTTCCTATTGAGATCATCGGTCACTTGCGGGACATACTTATAGATGATCGCCTCTTTAGTCCCAGAAAAATTCTTAGACTGTCGAATCACAGCTTGGACGACTTTGACTTTTCCCTCGGTCAAGCAATTAGCTGGGACCCTCGATTCGATGTACTCATCTTGAATGTCAACCAATCCGAATGGCGAAGCTTCCCAAATGCGACCGAGAGAATAATCGCTGGTATTAAAAACAGAACGACGAAAGTCGTTAAAATAAGAAGCAAGCGAAGGAATCTTATTTAAAAATAATCGGTAAAGTCGATCCGAGGATTCTTCCCAGCTACCAACGGCCACTAATTCTTCATCTTGATCTGCTTTTTGCAAAGTTAAAATGTAATCTAAAGAATAGGTGCCATTCAAAAAATTGTCGGGACTTGGCTGACAAAGAATTGCGTCGCCACCGCTGCCAACACGAAATCCATCTGCACGAACTTGAAAAGAGTAGAGAGAAAGCAGCAAAAGAAGAAATTTCATACCGACTCCTGGCTCAGTCATCAAAATATTTTGATAGGAAATCAGGAGAAGGGGTAACAACGACGACTTTAGGAGTCAAATGATTGCTTGCGTCCTCGTTTTTATGACTTTTGGTAAAGAGATTCCCAGAGCGTCGGTCCTAAAAAGGATAAAACAAACAAACGCATTATTGGCAGATTTCGAAAATATCCAGATGTCTCGAAATAACAGACAACTGGTCTTTATGTTACCCACATGGACCTCTTCCCTACCCACAAACCGCTTTAGAAAAGCTCTTTATCCAAATTATTTTAGCTCGCTGCTAAAATTAGAAATCTGTACTGGCATCGGTCCAAGCCCATTGCCAGTTTTAAGCCACAAGCAAAAAGCTGCCTTACTATAAGTGGTTTGAACAACGAGACCATTTAGCAGGTCAAGCGTCTCTTCAAACTGGCCGTTTGAATTCATGGAGCCAAATTTAATACTCAAATTAGGAGCGCCTGGATTAGTCGATGATTGTAATTTTAAAGTTTCTGCTGTGTGGATATTTTCTTTATTTGTTGTTGTTTGCAAAGCTTCAAACTTTTGATTTGATCGAGCACGCAAAGTCGACAATCGTTCTGAATAGAAGTCGAACTTATCAAGTTTCGTTCCACCAATCTGATTGCCTTCTTGCTCGATTTGTTGGCCAATATCCTCAGCTTTTTGAATTTCGGCTTCGCTATCAGAATAGGATGCAGCCAAATTTTCTACTTGGGATGCTGTTAAGCTCGCTAGATTTAAGCTTTCCAGCGACTTTGTCTGTTGCAAGGCAAGCTTCAATATTCCCTGTACTAGCTCAGTTTTTTGCGCATAAAGAGCACTCAACCCGTTGCAATCGCTCTGACTCAAGCTTGAATCAATCTTGCTTGATACAAACTTACCGACAGTGCAAAAACACTTATTATTAACCACGCCGCAGGCCAGTATCTTGCTCCGCTCCTGACCTGCAAAAAGTTCGATACGCGTCCCGTTTGCCCCGCCATTTTTCCCATGAATAATTTCAGATAGTTAGATACGCTTTTTCCGCCGAGGGCATACGGAACTCGAACTTTTGGAGTCATTTATGAAAATTGGCGTGAGTCATTGTCTCTTGGGTTCAAAGTGTAATTTCAATGGTAAAGACCTTCTCAATGAGTTTGTAAAACAGCTCGAAGATTCAGGAGAAATTGAGTTTGTTCCTTTTTGCCCAGAGGATTCAGTTTTTGGAAGCCCCCGACCCAATTTGCGAATCGTAGGTGGCGACGGATTTGATGTTCTCGACGGACGCGCAAAAGTAATAGATGAGCTCGGAAATGATGTAACTGAAAGCCAGATTGAAGGAGCTAACAGATTTTTAGCACACTTGAACTCAAACCAGGTCACCACTGCAATCTTAATGGATGGAAGTCCCTCTTGCGGATCAAATGTTCTTCTAAAAGAAGATGGTTGGCCGATGGGTGGTTTTAAAAAAGGAATTGGAGTGACAACGGCTCTTCTCAAAAGAAACAATGTCGCTGTCCTCAGCAGTTTCGATGAATTAGACATCAGCACATTTATTAAATCCACAGTACCTTCAACGGTGTTTCCGCTGAATTTAAAAAATTTAAGAGACCTGCCCAAGTTTAAATCTTTTTTTGAGATAACTTAAACAGCCGACAGCGCCCCACCACATATGTTCCAAATACGGACTTCAATTTGCGACAGGCCACAATAAAATAAGTTGATTGATGTGCTAGGTATTGCACAAGCCGGGCACACGGAGTGTCTTATGTCTGATCAATCGTCTTCTCATGAAATAAGCAAAAAAATATTTTTTATTCGCAACCACAGAGTGATGCTCGATGTGGATCTAGCAAAACTCTATTGCGTTGAAACGGGCGCATTAAATCGTGCCGTTCGGCGAAATCTGCTGAGATTCCCAGAGGATTTCATGTTTCAACTGACTGAAGAGGAAGACGAATTTTTGAGATGCCAAATTGGCATCTCAAAACCCAAAAATGAACAACGCGGAGGAAGAAGGTACCTGCCATTAGTCTTCACCGAACAGGGCGTCGCTATGCTATCAAGTGTGTTGAAAGGCGAAAAAGCGGCACTGGTGAATATTGAAATCATGAGAACATTTGTAAAGATTCGGGAAATACTTTTATCAAATCAGAGCTTAGCGAGAAAGCTGACTGAATTAGAAAAGAAGTACGATACACAATTTAAAGCCGTATTTGATGCCATAAGACAACTTATGGAACCACCAAGCGTTCCTCGTAAGCGCATTGGCATTGTAAGTGAGGATTAGCTACATTTTAAGCTAACGTCTGACCCGCTACAAAAGTTCGATACCCGTCCCGTTTGCCCCGCCATTTTTACCGTGAACAGTTTCAAATAGTTAGATACGATTTTTTTCGGCGAGGCCATACGGGTCTCGAACTTTTACCGGAGATTTTAAAATGAAAATTCTTGGACTTGTTCTTCTTGTATCATTGCCCCATTTTAGTTTTGCTAAAGAGCTTCTTAAGTTTGAAACGCAAATCCAATTCACTGTGTGTGACAAGGCCGGTAACTGTGAGGTAAAAAGTGGGGCGACGGAAACATTCCAAGTTGAACTGGGCGATAAGACAGTTTTATCAAGAACGACTCGATCCGAAACTGATGGTTTCGCAGCCATCGTCTCAATCGATGTTTCTAGAAACTACGTCAAACCGTACGGAGTCAGGTTTCGTTATGATTCTTGTACAAAGATTGAAGCAGACAAATGGTACTGCATAGTTGACAAAGAAATGATGGGCTATCTCCTGATGGATTCTTTAAAAGGATTGTCTGGCGGAGAAATGTTATTTACAGGCCTAAAACATTCCGCTGGAGAGCTTGAAATTCGTCCGACAATCAAACTTAAGAACATTGAAATCTCTCCGCTACGCTAGCTAGATAAACTTCAAGAACTTTCTGACGTCCTACATAATGAATATTGACTCAATTTTGAAAACGCTGGCCAAATCGTATGACAAGTTTAACAAAGGAGCTTTCTATGAAAATATTATTTTTCGCTATCATTTTAGGATCAGCCTCTGTCCATGCAATGCCGGACCCACGATATGCCTCTCTCACAGAGATTACGGCATTTGGTTCGTATATAAAAGAGAACATGAATGAAATTATTGATTCGTCCTCTGAATTGGCGGAAAAGGCTGTTCCTGGTAAAAATTATTTTTTAATTACAGAGGCGGTAACTCTCAAGACTTACGCTTTAAGCGATGGCGCAGAGCCTAGTCATTTTGCAACTCTGAAGATGTCTAGCTCTACGATTAGTTGCAATCGTGATGTATTGGCAGTGGTAAAAACCTCTCAGTGGGGCGCAAGAGAACTTACATTTTCTTTAGCTCCTACTATTGATTGTAAATAGTCGGTTAATGTTAACCACAATGCTGGTCAGTACTAATAAACCGACCAGCAATAAGCTCGATACTCGTCCCATTTGTTCCGCCATTTTTCCTATCAATAATTGCAGAAAGTTAGGGTTCTACGGTCCTTCTATGCATGAGC
>JBFWYS010000380.1:0-4312 GCA_050186175.1 Pseudobdellovibrionaceae bacterium | reverse complement strand
TCCCCAATTTGTTTATACTTACCCTTCCATAACTCAAGCCGTTTTTTAAGAAACTTAAAGGAACTGAGCTTTCTATGATCGAGCCATTTTCCCTTAACAGCCAGCTCTTCTTGGTTAAATCGAATGTAGTCTCCAGGTCTCGCGTCTTCACTAGTCCAATCTTGTGAGAAGAAGAAAAGATCCCAGAACTTAAGCTGCCCTTCAGGAAACCGAACAAAAGAACCTCCACCGCCAATAACCCGAGGAGGCCGCTCTATAGCACCGTTAAAATTTATATTTCTATCATTCCACTCAGGTGGGAGTAAATCATCGCCTGCTCCGGCAGGAATCTTATGCTCAGACTTTGGAGGCCAGGACTTATCTGTAAAATTAGGTGGCTGGGTAGAATATTCGTTGAGAAGACTGCTTAAGGTTACAATAGGCTTTCCCAAGGATTGAGCCTGAGCAAGAGTTGAACCGAAAAAAATCACCAACGTGAGCATTAAATTTTTCATCATTCAGAATCCATACAAAGGCCAGGCCATGGCAGGCCGATTTATAGCGGCTTTCCATTGAAGAACGGTGCCCAAACAGGTCTTTTTTCCTCCTTAAGGAGCCCCAAATGGGGCTTTGCCAAATTTCAAATTCGTTCGGCATTTTCGAGACTCATTCGCGCCTCCTCCACTATAGAGGAAGAACCGTAGATTGTTAGACGAACCAGAATTTTTTTCATGAAACGCAACGAATGCACGCTCGTTTGAAAAAGTAGGCCTCCGTGAAAGAGGCCCATTAAAAAATTAGTTCATTTGCCGTTGCTTTAGATCTTTGAGCTGAGTCTTGAGTGTTTTGAGCTGAGGATGCACCTCTATTTCAGAACATTGCTTAAAAGCTGCGTGCATCTTACTCGAGAAATCGCTGAAAGCAGAAATTTCGTCGGACAATACGAGCTTCTCCATTTGGGCTTCCACCTGTTTAGGCGAGTATTCATTTAAGGCGGCCAGACATATGGAGACCTTGTTTTGATGATAGAATCCCACAAGAAGAAGATTGTACATCAGCAAATACTTTTTCGTATAATCTTGCATGATTTGCGGGAGATCATCGGTCTTCGCCCACTCGCGATCGAGCGGATTTTTTACGGGTGTTGTTTTCTCAAATTGAAGATTATAAGGGTTCCAAACCTCACTTTTTGTTTTCAAAACTTTTGCGAGATACTCTTCGACCTCTGTTTTAACGATTTCGAAGCTAGAGTTAACAATATCTTCTGAAAGTGTATTTTTGGATTTGGCAATAAACTCTTTATGTCCCGCTGACCTTCTGACATTTTCAAGACAAGGACCGCCTGTTGTGAGAAGACCACTGAAAAAGATCTTGTCGCAAGTGTAAGCTAGTTTGTGAGGTTGCGTACCATTCCAAACATAGTAAAACATGGGCGCCGTACCTGAGTCGTACGTGGTGTAAAACTCGTCGGTTTCGTATTTGCGACTCGCGAAGACATGTGAGTCTTTGTTAAAGCGAACACTCTCTTTAGCGGAGCCGATGTTTGCTGCATTTGCGCGATCTGCAAGATTAAAAAAAAGTTTAAACTCGAAAGTATTTGGGTAATAAAGACGGACTCCGATATCTTTGCGTTTTTTCATATTCAGACCCGGTTCATAACACACACCAATTCTCCCGAGTCCCATACTTTGAGCCATCCAATACATTTGGGATACAAATTTATCGAGGCCTCCTTGCTTTTCATCGAACGGCGGATGAATAGAACTCAGCTTTTGACCGCAATGTTCAATCGCTCGGCGGTAAAAATCCTTTCTTGCAGACGGGAATTCATCCCTGCGGATTTCTGTAATTCCATTTCGGATGTAGTTCTCGTATTTGTTCAAATCGACCGCCATGAGATTGATCAGTTTTTCTTTTACGGTTTGGCTGCCGACAGTTCTTTTAACGAATGCTTCAACATCTTGAACTCTATTTAACGCCTGCTGAGTCAGCTCCTGTGTCTCCTTACTCCGTAACTGTTTATGATTTTGAGTGGCGCCAAGATAGGCTTGTAAATAGGTCATGAGAATTTCTGGGTTTGCGGTTGGAGTTGCAGTTCGCGGAACCTCGACCCAGTATTCAGAAATTGCGGCGATGGCCTCGTGATTTCTTGCAATCAGACTCTTCATGACATCCGCGTTCTCGCCAAGATAAAGCGGAGCAGAGAGTTGTTCGTAAATCAATTGCCGGTCTTGGGTCACATTCTTATATGTAAACAAACGGTTGGACCAGACCGGCGAGAGAATCTGCGGAGTCCGTGACCTTTGCGGAGTCAAAGTGAAAATCGTACGATCAGAGAACTCCTCTGCGAAACGGTCGCGGCAGCCCAAGGCATTTCCTTTCTTTTCTGCATGTGGATCTGCGCACTGGAGAAGTAATGAAAAAGCAGACCTGTCTTTTTCTAAATATTGTAAATACTTTTCTAGGGCTTCTTTCTGTGCTTGATCATTAATTTGACCATCAAGAGTCTTTCGCATCTCTCCGATCTGATCTTGGATCGACCGCTGATAGTTCAGGACAAGGCCGAAACCCATAATCATTTTGTCGCTGAGATCGTCGATTTTTCCTTCAATCCTCTCAAGTTGTTTTTGAATGTCAGCCAATTGAGACATGATGGCGCGAAGAGCCGCCATTGTCGGATCCTCTTGTGATTGCATCATCGAAAAGACCATCAATCCAGCAGAGACGATGTTTGTGAACATAAGCAATTTGTCAGGAGTAATTCCTTTGGGCCCAAACTGCTCCATCGCTTGATACATTTTTACGAAGCCGGTGCTAACAGCTTGAACATTTTGTGCGTCTTGTTCGCCCATGAGATGCGGAAGAATTAATCCTGTAACGAAGAGTCCCGCCTCTAAATGCTCCATTCGTTTATTGAGTTTTTGTTGGCGATGGGCTCTTTCCCGTTCGTTTCTAGAATTTTCAATATCGTCTTTTGCCAGTTGCAATCGCTGAGCAAGAATATCCTGAGCTTCTTTAAGAAGTTCTTGGCTACGTTCATCTTCAGGAGGTGGGGCAGATGGATTTTGTGAACGCAAAATGCGATTGTCGCGCGCCTTCCCGACGTAGTCACTGTCATAGTTTTTTCCTAAATAGCCGGCTCCCTGACGAACGGCTTCATTTCGGACTTCTGAAGGCAACTGGTTCCATTTCTCATCAAGAACCATGAGAGCCATTTGTTTTGGCATTTCCTCTAATTTTGCCGGACCTTTTTTATTTGCAATCGATTTTAAAAATTCGTTAATACCATCCGCGGCTTCATTAATGACCATTCCTCTGACGCCGGATACTCCGCCTAAGCGGGCCTTGATAATTTTGTAGGTTTCGTCCCATCCGATAAATGGTTGACTGGAACCATTGTGTCGATCGGCAAAAATTTTTTCAACATCTCTGGCTGTTTTAGCCCGAGACAATCGTGAAATGATAAAAGCTAAGTTCGCATCATTTTTCTCGGCAACGTGATAGAGCATATCGCCCTTCACAAGGCGTTGAGCTACATTTTGATCTTGCTGAATGTCACTTCTTACATGGCTGTGAGAGTTTTGCGGAGCTGCCAAAGCAACAGTGACTCCTACACTTTGTAGAATGAGTGCAGGAATTAGTAGCGCCATTGTAATTGGTATTCGAATTTTTTTTACGTTTAACATACAGGTTCCTTTCCAGGAGGAGAGAGTTGGACCTGAATGTAAGCAACCATGACTCGAGGCGATAGGCTTAATAATTTAAATACTTATACATTTGATAGCGAATTCGTTATCTTTATAATGTATCTTATTGATTTTATGTATTAAAATTAGATTTTAAAAGTCTAAACAAACCGCTTATTGTCACTGTAGCGGCGAATTTCTTAATTCTTCAAACTCGAATCCTGATTTGCAAAGCAAATCAGGATTGTCGTCCGACCCACAAAGCCTCGTAAAGCATAAAGAAGCTCGCGGAGGACGAAGTGGAAACTGAGCGACTCCTTACTAAAAGAGCTAGCCCAAAAGTCTTGAACTAGTAACGACCCCGATTTTCGCGTGGAGCTTGTGGCTTTGCCTCGCTTACGTTGATCGCGCGTCCATCTAACTGAACACCGTTGAGTTTGCTGATGGCAGCTGTAGCTTCAGAAGCTGAAGACATTTCGACAAAAGCAAAGCCTTTGCTGCGACCAGAATCGCGATCCATAATAACTTTTGCACTTTCAACAGTTCCGCACTGTGAAAAAGCCTCTGCTAACGACTGGTCTGTTGCAGAATAAGGAAGATTACCGACATATAGTTTTTTACTCATTTTATACCTCCTAAAGGATGAG
>JBFWYS010000379.1:0-4336 GCA_050186175.1 Pseudobdellovibrionaceae bacterium | reverse complement strand
CGTCGCGCGGACTTCGAGATCTTTTTCAGAGTTCGCCATAAAGTCGAAATCGGAGGCAGCTAGTTTTTTCCCTTTGCCTTGTTTAAGCTTTTCAACTCGAACTTGTAGATAGTCTTTTAAAAAGCGGACAGCGGTACCGCCACCCGTATTGTAACCTAAGATCGAAAGGGTTTCGATGAGCTTTTCACGATCATAGTTACCGAATCCTCCTTCTACAAAGAGTGAGTCGATTTCAGCTTTGCGAAGAGAATTTTCAACAATTTGGCGAAGGCGAAGGGCCGTCATTGCGGTATAGAGAATATTGCGAACCGGATTCATCGGCGCAGAAATGAGTTCGCAACGTTTTGCAGAGTCCACTGAGGCTTGGTTCATCAGACCTCCAACTTTTGTGAGTCGCTGGCAAGAAGGTTTGTTGCTTTCCTGAATTTTTTTAACATAACGAACGTGACCGTTGAGATTCACATCGCTTAAAGCTGATTTTGTTAATTGCCCTACACCAGAGTCAAAACCTTTTGAGTTAAAGGCATTGATATGGAAGCCAGATTCATTGAGAAGTTTTGGAAGAAAAATCATCTGATCGACGTCCAAGCAGTCCATAACATCGACAAAGGAATTATAGACTGTGTTTACATATTCAGAAGTCATGCAGTGCCGGCCCGCCCCTGGTGCTGGCGTGGCGCTTACGGATGAGCAAGAGGCATACATTTTAGCTGAATCTGGAAAGTTTGACATTATAGTTTGGATACACTCTTTTGGAAATTCCGCTTCAGAAACTTTCGCGCGAGGCAGTCTGTACATCGCGGGAACTTGTTTTAAGCTGTTAGCCAAGTAGTTCTTATTAAAAGGTTTTCCTTCAGCATTTTTTCCCGCACACTTTGCTGGATCATCATACACAGCCTTATCTTGCGCCTTAGTTAAGAGAGTACAAAAATGACATTCGGATGGTTTTGTTACTGCTGTCGCTGCGGGAGCTGTCGGAGCCGCGAATCCATTCGATGTCATTATAATGAGGGCAGTTGACAATAGAACCGCAAGGACTCCATTCAACTGTTTCAATTTGAGGCTCATGAGTTCTCCTATATCCTATACGCGTATGTGAATGCAGAACCAATGCCCCTTTTAGGTAGGTCTATAGACCGGGTAAGAAAGAAATGACTGTCGACCGTTTGATCAGTGGACGAAAAAGGCGATTTGTTTTTTGGTGTCATTTTTGGTGTCCGAATGATCGGCAATTCTGGGCACAGACTTTGTAAATGTTGCTCGCAGGCAGGCTGAGGAAGAGCGATTTCGAACTTGGTTTGAAATTTAAAGGCAGCCTGGGCTCGGAAAGTTTTAAACAAGTGACCTTCACCGGGGAATTTGTTTAGAACTTCGACGGGTTCATAACAGCAACGTATGCAACCGTAAGTGGAGAGGTAGACGTATGATAACGCATGTAAGAGCAGTGCTTTGTATTGTGGTACTAGCTTTGGGAATTCAATCACGGGCTGACAATAATTTGCGGCAGGTGTCTTGGGAAAAGATCCAGGGTCGGTACTCGTTAATGACTGGACATGTTGGATGCGCGAATTTGATTTCTGCTGAGTTAGTAGAAAAAGAAGGGAAGAAGGCGATTGTTGTGGCGAACCCGTTTAACAGTCGGGTTGTGCGATTCTCTTTGCAAGCGGCAAAATTCACAGGCAAAAGCGCAAAGGGTTGTCGTGAATTTGAAAGAACTGTCGCTGTTCAGCCAGGGGCTCTCGTGATGACTCAACAATCCAAGACCGCAGAAACGTGCGGCAATTTAGAGTATTCGCATATGGAAAAAGAGGCAGGTGTTGTTTATAAGCCCGGCTCTCTAGAGATCGAATATCTGATGGAGCCAGAAGCAAAACAGGTGATGTGTCAGTATCGCTTGAACATTTAATTGAAGGAAGAAGTCGAGGAAGAGTTTTATGAAAAATGCCATTGTACATTTAGGAGTGATGTTGAGTTTGAGTTCGATTGCGATGATTTCTCACGCAACTGACGTGACGATCTTCTCGCAAACATATTCGATCGAGAATGACATTCATAGATTGAAGACAGATCTTGAAGCTCAGAGAAATCTCTTGGTAGAACAAAAAAAGACTCTTCCAAAAAGACTTTTTAAATATAGAAAAGTTAGCCTCGGTGGGATGATCGCAGAGATTGAATCCTATCTCAAAAACCAGAAAACAGCGGCTGAATTGAAGTTCACTATCGATTCGCTTTCCGAAACTTATAGTCTTACATATAAGAAAACAGTTCCGGATGAAATTCCTGTATCTTATGTTTGGACGATGTTAAATGAAAAAGTGGGAACTGGAAAAAAAGAAGCTACTAACGTTCCATCAAGAACTTCGAACGTAGATCCTGCAAACTCGTCTTTCTGGAAAAATCCTGGAGATATTCGCTCTAAAAATCTTTTTTTATCGGCGACTGGAACCAGAGTCGATTTAAGCAAGATGGTTTGTAAGTACGACGAACCTAAAACAAGCCTTGGAACAAGAGGCGGGTTTGAAGTGAAGTGTGATGGAAAAGGCTATAAATTAAAATTTGGACCTGAAACTTATTCAGAATCTTTTAATACTCGTGTTTTTGCGGCTCTTGGATATCCAATGAACACGGTCGAAAACACAACAGGTATTGTTGTCGCTTACGACAGGAATATCTTTTTGGAATTCCAAAGTCGTGGCGAGCAGAAGTCAAAGCTCACTGTGGCTCGAATTGGAGTAAAAACACTTCTCTTCGGCATGTATCATAATCCTTTTAAATTCATCGTTTCGGCGAAGAAGAAAGATGGATCTGTCATTAATAAGTGGGAGTTGTACCAAGGTCTTTTTGGGCGTCAACTTGCAGCAACGGACGACGAAATGGATGCGCAGGAGCGAATTGAATTAGAGGCCAAAAATTATAATGAAGCTTTTGAAAAAGAGATCGTGTCTGTTTTGACTGAAAAAGGAAATCTTGAAGTTAAAGTAAAAGATCAAGAAACAGCGGGTTCTTGGGATTGGAATGATCCTGTTCATATGGCGCGAAGAGAATTACGAGGCGCAGGTCTTTTAAACGCTTGGGTTGGAAACATCGACGTTCGCTATGATAACAATAAATTGTATATTCAGAAAAACAAAAACGGATCACAAACTTTATCTCACTCGATGAGCGATGTCGGAGCTGGATTGGGTCCTCAAATTGGCTTTCCTCAAGTGAAATTGGAGACAAAGACAAATCGTTTCGACTGGACTTTCACCGTTGGACCCGAGACTAAAAAATATTACGGCGATGGAGTAAAGCTCAAGATTGAACTGCATGGTTATGCGATCAATAACTTCTATCCACTTGATCCAAACGAAACATTCAACGCGATGACTCTGAACGATGCGAAGTGGATGGCTCGAAAAATCGCGCAGTTGACAGACGATCAAATCAAAGCAGCATTGATCGGCTCTGGTTACGATAGTGCCAGTGTTTTCATTCTATCTGAAAAACTTTTAAATCGTCGACTTCGAATGATTTCAGACTTGGGCTTGGCAAAAGAACTCAATATGCCTTACGTAAGCCGAAACAATGTTCCTGATTATGATCCAGCTAGAAACGGTGTCATGACGGCCACTCTTCCAGACGGCACGGTTGTGCAAGCACCAGTGGGCGAATCTGTAGTGGTAAAAGGGCGAGTTGTCCGTCGGTAATTGTGTCGGTAATTAAACGAGGCGCGCTATACTAAGGGTCCCGAGACGGCGCGCCGCATGCCCCTGTCTGTTTCTTTGGCAGAATCAAAGTCGCGGTACCGACTCGCTGTTTATCTAGACTATTTTGAAGACCTTTCATGTGGATTCACCTTGAGGGATAATACTCTTGAGCGTAGAACGACTGCATCGTGAGGATTCTCCTATGAGTAATAGTTTAGATTTTGATTTGGTAATTATTGGTGCTGGACCCGGTGGCTATGTGGGTGCCATTCGTGCGGCTCAACTAGGGCTTAAGACTGCCATTGTTGAAAAAGAAAAAACTTACGGTGGAACTTGTTTAAATGTGGGATGCATTCCTTCGAAGGCTTTGCTTGAGTCCTCAGAACATTTTGCAGCCGCAAAACATGACCTCGGAAGTCACGGCGTAAAAATTTCGAAAGTCGATTTGGATTTGCCAACGATGATGGCGCGCAAAGATAAGATCGTAAAAGATCTAACGGGTGGTCTTGGATTTCTATTCAAGAAAAATAAAATTGAGGCTTTCAAAGGGCTCGGAGTGATCAAAGCCCCAGGTGTCGTTGAAGTTCAAACTGAGGACGGTCCAAAAACTCTAAATGCAAAAAATATTATGATTGCAACGGGCTCAA
>JBFWYS010000378.1:0-4341 GCA_050186175.1 Pseudobdellovibrionaceae bacterium | reverse complement strand
AGATACAAAATCAACAGTGCTACAATGGCTGTGACTGCCGGAGGCGCAGGGATCACGCCTTCATTCACGTACTTTCTTAGGTGCATTCCAACTAAAATTGCCACACTCGCTAGTACGATCGGATAGCCGATTTCGTTGTAATATGGGGGAATTGCAAACGACGCGTAGTTAATCCCGTAGTATTCAAATTCTCCTTTGCTTGTTTGTGGAGCGACCCAGTTAAAAAGCCAAATGATATAGAGACTTAGGAGAATTAAATTTCTTTCAATTTTAGAATAAAATATATTTCTGCGAACTGAGCCAACAATAATGCAACCAAAAATTTGCTTTACGTAGTGCCAACCTACGGTCAGAAACATGAATTGAATGACGTAGCCCATCCACACTCTGTTTTCGAGTGTGACCGCCGAATGAATGGCGAGCAAGATTAAGGCAGGCACCATCACAGCGGCCCAAAGAAATTTTGGTTTTGTCAGAACCTGATGTCGGTTGTCCCAATAGAGGAGCATGTAAGAACTTAGAAAGTGCGGATGGTTGGCAACATACGAGAGAGCCGCAGCTGTAACTGAAACTGTGTAAAGCGATGTCCCTTTATCTACAAACACCCAAAATGCCAGACAAGTTAAAATCGAAATACCACCGACCAAAAAAGTTTCCCACGTCAAATAATTAGTGTCCCGAATCGGTTTTGTCATAAAGACATTATCGTGGATAAATTCCCATTTGAGGCCTGGCCAAAGGACTATTTCTAAAATCGGTTTACAGAATGAGGAAGGGTATTCAACTCCCCGTTTAAATTAGAAGAACAACACGGATTTTTCTTGAAAAACTGAATTCGCTAAGCCATGCAATAGAAATGTCGCAAATTGAAGTCGTCACTTATCATTCAAAGTATGGGCCCGCATTTGTAGAGCTCAATGAAGAGTGGATTCGCTCATATTTTGAAGTTGAATCGACGGATCGCTTCCAGTTGAATAATCCTGAAGACGTGATTCTGAAACAAGGTGGCGAGATTTTTTTTGTTTTGGAAAATGAAGAGCCCGTCGGTACATGTGCCATGGTTCCTCATGGGGATACCTTTGAGTTGGCAAAGATGGCCGTTTCTCCCAAATGCAAAGGCAAAGGCTACGGAGATCTGTTGATGTCGGCGGCGATCGAATGGTCCCGCAACAAGGGGCTTAAACAAATCAATCTTCTTTCCAATACCGTTTTAGGCCCCGCGATCAATCTTTATAAGAAACATGGTTTTGAAGTTGTTCACCTTGGTGCGCATCCAGATTACAAGCGCTGCAACATCGAGATGGTCTTGAAGTTGTAATATATTTACGATCCATTTCGACTTCTTGAAATGTTTGAATAAAATTACAAAGAGCTCTTATGCCAACGAAAGGTCGGAAATTTTCCTTTCATTTCGTTTATTTTGTATTTCGAACACGAGTAGGCCGCTTATTAAGAACCGAATATCGACACATACTAAAAAAGTTTAAATTTCTTGTTGCTAAATACACAAAAGATCGTTTAGAAAATATCCTCCTAATATTGAAATGTGATTAAAATAAATCCTCTTGTGTTTAAAACGAACATGCAGGGGCTGAACTTGGAGAGTAGAATTCTACTCTCGGCTGATGGATCTGTTTTTGAGATAAGGATTTTGTTGGTAATGGCTTTTAGGATTAAAAATTTTTTCATCCAGTATTTCTCGCGTCCATTTCTTAATTCGGTTAAGGAATGTAAGAGCACTCAAGAGCTAAGAAAAATCGTAACCGAAAGCCAATCACAAAGTTTTCTTGACTCGATCGTCGAAAACATTCCCAATATGATTTTTGTAAAAGAGGCTGAGACTTTGCGTTTCGTGCGCTTTAATAAAGCGGGCGAAGAGCTGCTTGGCCACTCTCGCGTTGAGCTCATCGGCAGAACTGATGCTGACTTTTTTCCTCCAGAGCAGGCCGAATTCTTTATGGGAAAAGATAGAGCCGTTATTGATGGAGGTATTGTTGTCGATATCCCAGAGGAGCCAATTCAAACAAAATATGGAACTCGATATCTGCATACCAAAAAAATTCCAATTTTTGACGCCGAAAAAAAACCGCTTTATTTGTTGGGAATCTCCGAAGATATCACTGAAAAGAAAATTGCTGAACTGCAGGGAATGACTCTTATTCAGGAGCAAGTTGCACGCGCCGAAGCTGAAAAGCTCGCAAAAAAGTACGCCTTTTTGTCAGAAGCTAGCGGGGCTTTGAATGAATCTTTAGACTATGTTGCAACTTTAGAAGCGTTTGCAAAAGTTGTGGTCAATCATTTCGCCGATTGGTGCACAGTCGACTTACTCGTAGATGACGAGGAACCCCCCAGAATTGAGCCTGTTATTGTTTCTCATCGCAATCCTGAAAAAATTGAAAAGGCTCGTGCTTGGCGAAAAAAATATCCGGTCTTGGCCTCAGATGAGACGAGTGTTCCTAAGGTGATTCGTTCTGGAGAGCCCGACTTGGTAAAAGAGGTGACCGATCAAATGATTCGTGAGGCAGGTTTAGAATCGAAGCAAGCACAAGAGTTGATTGACTTGGGAATTCGTTCGGTGATGGTGGTTCCTCTCGTGGTTTACGGACGAGTGACAGGGGCCTTAAGTTTTATTTTATCTGAAGGGCCGAGGCAGTTTGATGAGCTGGATCTTTCGGTAGCGCTTGATTTGGGAAAGAGAGTTGCCTTTGCAATTGAGAACGCGCGGCTTTTTCAGAAGGCACAAGAAGCGAACAAGGCAAAAAGTTCTTTTTTAGCAAACATGAGCCACGAGATTCGCACACCTCTTGGAGCGATGTTGGGTTTTGCGGAGATGGTCTCAGAGGCTGGCAGTTTGTCGGCAGAACAAAATAATAATATTCAAACGATCATACGAAATGGCAGACAGCTACTGCGAATCGTGGATGAAATTTTAGACCTCTCTAAAGTTGAATCCGAAAAGATGGAAATCGAAAAGATTCCGTTCTCCTTACCTCAATTGATTCAGGAAGTAACGGATCTCCTGCGACTAAAAGCGCAGGAAAAAGGTCTCGGATTTTATGTGACTCCTCTCAGCGAACTTCCCAAAAGAATCGTCTCGGACCCCACACGTTTGCGTCAAGTTTTGTTAAATGTTATTGGCAATTCGATCAAATTTACGGAAGAGGGCAGTGTCTTTTTATCGATTCAATTGGCTCCTTCGAAATCACGATTCAATTCGCCAATGCTTGAGTTTTCGGTGATGGACACGGGCGTGGGCATTTCGGCAGAACAAGAAAAACTTTTGTTTCAGCCTTTTAGTCAGGCGGATTGCTCGACAACTCGTCGTTTTGGTGGGACGGGCTTAGGTCTCACTCTTTCGCGGAAATTAGCCCGTATGTTGGGAGGCGATCTTGTTTTAACCCGAAGCTCTCCTGGATTGGGTAGTACCTTTCAAATCACAATCGAAGCAAAAAGTGTAGAGGAAGGAAAACATCTTGCGACCGAAGATGCGCCATTAGATCATAATAAAAGTCATTCTGAAAAAGTATCTCAAGATCAGACGGGACAATCACATAAGAAGATTCTTGTGGTCGACGATGCTCCTGACAATCGTGTGCTCGTAAGATGGTACCTCGATAAATTAGGATACGATGTGGATGTTGCCGGGAGCGGCCTCGAAAGCGTCGAAAGAACAATGAATAAAGAGTACGACCTCATCCTGATGGATATTCAAATGCCTGGAATGGATGGCTTCGAAGCCCTTCGACAATTACGCTTACACGAATGCAAAAAACCGATCATTGCTGTCACGGCACACGCCATGAAGGGCGACAGAGAACGATGCTTACGAAGCGGATTCGATGATTATCTTATTAAGCCCATTGACCGGGAGTCTTTGCGCGAGAGTATTACTAGGCATTTGGATACTCCGCAGCTGCATTAGAGTTATGCCACAACCTTTTTTGCTTATAAGTTTCTTTGTTAATCGCATCGTTGATCCGTCCATGAAAAATTGCTACTCCCTGCCATCGTGGCCAATGCGGTTCGGTTAAGACACGACGAAAGACCTCCTGTCATGAGGACGATCCCATGAATGCCGTTCACTTTGTGGAGTGCGAAGTGCTTCAGAGAAAAACCATCCATTGAACGAAAGCTGATCTGAATTGATATTTGGCGTGCTTTCATGGGAGATAGGTAAAACAGTCTGCTTCGCTCGGGGAAGCAGGCTCCTGCCTGATGAAAGGCTCTGCCTCTCATGCTCTCCGTACTCTTGGGCATCGTGCCCAAGAGTCCTAGTATGGTTTTTGTGGTTCGCTGAGATTACAGTTGAACTTATTTTTTAGCTCTGGCGGTCGCGATAAC
>JBFWYS010000377.1:0-4367 GCA_050186175.1 Pseudobdellovibrionaceae bacterium | reverse complement strand
TTTTTTCGGCTTTTAAACCAACGTTGTCATGGGCCCAAGAAAGCGAACCTGCTGCACCTGCCGAAGAAGTGACAGTTCCTCCGGAAGTCATAGAAAAGTCTGTTGAAGCACCGCCCTCTCTAGAAACCCCGGCAGTAACGGAAGACCCTCCATCGACACAAGTGGAAGTAGATCCGGTTGACGACATTCCTCAGGATAAAATTCCTGCACCCAAACCGATTCCTCCGCAATTGCGCTATCAAAATGGAGATTCGCCCTATCAAGTTCCGACCTATTTCGATCCGACCGAAAACGGCGTCGAATTTAAGCCGATGGTTTTTGAATATGATCTCACCAAGAGAAATGAACTTGCTATTGGCCCGTTCAATCTCAGTGCTAAAACTTTTTTCGTCGAACTAGGGACCCTCAAATCTTTAGCCCCAGAAATTTCGTCCGCAAAAGATGTGAATCTCAGTCAGCAGGTGCTGGCAATTCACTGGCCGAGAGCTTTTTCTGAGGGGGGCATTTTAGAAGTCGTTTCGTGGACGGGCGAAGTTCTTTGGAGTGTTCGGGTCGGCCCACTACAAAAAAGAATATGGGAACTCAAACTCGAAGAGTGGAGCGACAGAAAAAAAGCACGATCCTCTCTCTTTTCATCCACATTCGGAGTCCCTGACTTTTCTGTTCCAGAAAAATGGTTCAGCGAAAAAGGCCCCTTTCGTTTTTGTCTCACCAAAGACTTAGAGGGAGCGAGAGGTCGTCTCTGCTCGGGTCGGCATGTGTTCAAAAAAACAGGTGACCTTTCCAAATTGACTTACAATCCCGAGCGAATTCCACCTCGGGTGGTTCTGGGGGGTAAAGCCGTTGCGCTTAAAAAACAATTTAAAGTTGATACTAAGGGGCGCCTCTTAAGCTTTTTCGCCGAACTCGAAGACGGAATTTCATACGAGTTCGCATCGATTCCAAAACGCCCCCAACTTGTCGACTTTGTTCGGAGCAATGACAATCAGTTTCACGTTATCATGGGATACGGATTAAAACCTGTTTATGAAGATACCATCGAATTGAATGCTCCAGATCCAAAACTTTTTTGGAACCTGATCGGCTGGCAACAGACGATCGGCGACATGCGAAGATTTTGGAGAGTCGCTGTTCCGAAAACAGTGCAAAGTATTTTCATGCGCGGCGAGGGGGGGGGGATTTTCCGGCAGGATTTGGAGTTTAAACAGGAACCACCGCTTGAAGCCGCCCGTGTTTGGCTCGACAAAACCACGCCACAAACAACGGCGTCTTGGTCCCCTTGGTTTGAGGCCTGGCGTCCTCCTGGTTATTCTGTTGCCAGCAGTGAAGAAAAAGTTTTTCAGGATAAAAAGAACAGTGATTTCGAATGGAAGTTTCGCGCCTCGAAATCTATGGCAATGAACAAATCGCGATTAAAAATCAGAGCCCCTGATAAAACAAATTACGTGGCTCATTACGAAGTTTATCGTGGAAGCTTTTTCGATATCGGAGTTCGCCTCTCGGGCGCCCTTGCCAAGACAGAATCGGGAACTGAGATGCTTTTAATCGGAGAAGGAAGTTTTGCATTTTGGCCGGAAAATATACTGGGCTGGGACAATCATTATGTCAGTCGGCAAAGATGGGGTTTTACAGGACGCTTCTTTCAATCCTTTTCAAGCGCCTCGATCGCCTCATCCGGAGATTCCGAGGCCAGAGCTCAGCTCAATAAGATCAAGCTAGTTTCGAATAATTTTGATGTTCGTTACCGATTTACTCCGGGAGTTTGGGGTCGCGATGAAACTTGGGGGGCTTTGGCGGGTCTTTCTGATCAGCAGGTCTTTGCCTATAAAGCTCGATTCTTAGGAGTGGGCTTCTTCTGGGCGCGATCCATGCCACAGATTTTTGATAATATTTTTAATATCATTCCATATCTTCGTTATCCAAAATTTGTGGATTTGGATTTTACCTATTATCCGACGGCGCTCTCCACAGGTACGACTCCACTTTTAAACTTTATTCTCAACTTCCACGGAAAAATCATGTGGACCAAGTCCTTCTATGGCGAAGCCGGTTTCGGATGGCGATGGACCAACTTCCATAGTATGCAGAACGCTCAGTACGATGAAAAGGGTGTGTTGCGCGGCCGTGGGGTCACGTTTATTTCAGCGTATGGTTTGGCGGGGTTGGGGTATAGCTTTTAGAAACTGAACCACAAAATAAAACAGTCTCATTCCGAGACAGCAATGCCCAAGATTTAAGCTACCCTCGGCACTTTTTGCGATTCCATGACAAAACTGTGACATTCGAAACCCGTTTTTAGGTCAATCTAAGAGTATGAATCGACTTGTAGTTTTGCACAAAGAACATCAAAAAAACAGTGGAGCTGAGAGCTTCGAGCTCGACCCTGCATTCCGCGGATTTTTTTACTGGCGAACCTGCGTGCGCTCTTTGTGGATTGGTTTTGTGAATGACCATGAATTGCCACAGGTTTCTGAGCTGGCAAATCCCTTTGACTGTCTGATTGGCGAATCTGCCTATGGATTTTTACTCGAAGTGATTTGTGGACTTCGTTCTCCGCTGATCGGCGAAACTGAAGTTGCCGGTCAATTTCGTAATTTTTATGCCTCCCAAGATTTGGCTCAATCTTATTTTTCTTTAGAGTGGAAAAAGCTTTTTAGCTCTTTGATGTCTGATTTAAAGTGGATCCGCTCGACACATTTGATTGGGTTAGGAAGCCAAAGTTATGGCAGCCTCGCGCGCCGCCTTTTGCGCGACCACAGCGGAATCACAATGATTGGAGGCGGGCATTTGGCTCAAGAAATTTTGCCTTGGCTCTCTAAGGACCATACCGAGAACGCAGACTCTTCGTTGTCTTGTGTGGTTCGACGAAAAGACGCTCGTGACACTCTTTCCGTTCAGTTTCCAAGGGTGTCATTTTGCAGTTTTGAGAGTTTGTTTCCTCTTTCGAATCAGGCGCTCATTGTGGCAGCGCCTCTTGCGGCAGCCGAGTTCAATAAATGGTTAGCGAAACATGATGTCTCTCTAAAAACTATTATTGATCTGCGAGAAGACTCACAGACAGATGTGATTCACGGCTCTAAAAAGGTAACGGTTTTAACTTTAAACGACTTTTTCCAAATGATTCAGCAGAATAAGTCTCAGCTTGAAGAAAAAGTGCAGCAGGCACGACATGCCATCCTAGGACGGACTCAAGAGCGATTTCAAGAGCAGAGTATTCGTCCATTTGGGTGGGATGATGTGTGCGCGTAAAAATCGCTTCTAGAAAATCAGACTTAGCTCGTATTCAAGCCTATCAAGTCGGCGAGACTCTAAAAGAACAAAATCCACAACTCGAAGTCGAGTATTTTTTTCGAGAATCACTCGGGGATCAGAATCTACAAGACCCTCTTTGGAAAATGCCGGAGAAAGGCGTTTTCACCGAAGATTTTTTACGCGGTTTGATTGAAGGAGAGTTTGATCTTGTCGTTCATAGTTGGAAAGATTTGCCAACTGCTCACCGTGAACACACCGAAATCGTTGGAACACTGACCCGTGCGGACTCCCGAGATATGATTCTTTTTAAAAAAGATTCGATTGCACATTTCTATAAAAATTCGCAGAATAAATTACGTCTTTTTTCTTCTTCTCCGCGAAGAGAGCAGAATCTTATTCCGTTTTTAAAAGAGTTTATGCCTTTTGCCGTCGAGTCTGTTGAGTTCTCTTCTGTTCGTGGAAACGTCCAAACACGAATTCAAAAAATGCTGGATCACTCAGAAGTTGATGGTTTGGTGGTGGCAAAGGCCGCGATGGATCGGCTTTTGACAGCTGAGAGAGAAGAATTTCTTCCGACTCAAAAGAGAATTCGCGAGATGGTGGGGAAATGTAACTTTATTGTACCGCCTCTCAGTCTATGTCCCACAGCCGCGGCTCAAGGAGCTTTGGCAATTGAAATTAAACGTGATCGCACAGATCTTAAGGGGCTTGTTAAATCTATCAATTGTTCAACATCCTATTTAAGTGCTGATTTAGAAAGACGTTGGCTCTCACGATTTGGTGGTGGTTGCCATCTCAAAATCGGGGTGAGTGCAAAAGCCGAACCTTACGGAGATATTCTTTTTCTGCGTGGCCTTGCGCCCGATGGAAAAAAATGGGAAGTCGCTCGAATCGAAAGACAAGATCCAAAGACTATTGTTGCTTCTCAAAAAATGTGGCCTCGGCCGGATGCGCCCGCTGAAAATGAAGGTTTTTTTCGACGAGTCGCTCTTAATAAAAATATTCAATCGACTGTTTCAAAGAGTAAGGCCGTCTACATAACGAGAGAGTCTGCTCTGCCTTCAGACATACAAGTTTCTCATGACCAGTGGGTTTGGACCGCCGGTTGTGAAACT
>JBFWYS010000376.1:0-4387 GCA_050186175.1 Pseudobdellovibrionaceae bacterium | reverse complement strand
AAATCAAACTTCTCACAAAAGAAATTTACCACTCTACAAAAATTCGTCAAGTTTTATTTAGAATTTAAAACGTTCGAGGCAAGTCGTATTACAAAGATCTTAAGTCTTATCACATGTATTAAAATGTTTAATACCGTCTTGAGGGCTCAATGGTTATGGTCAGAACCATAAGCTCCATGGGATTCTCCCTCTAATTCCACTTCTATTGTGGTGTGAAACTTCCCAAGCTTAGCCATCACCTCTCGAACCTGATTTTTGGTGGAAGCCGCAATCAAAATATCCCTAATCACGATATGCAGAGAAATAATATGACGATCTCCGTCCAACGTCCATGCATGGATATCATGAATCTCAACGATGTTATTTACGTCTCGCAATGATTTTCTTATGGAATCCTCATTGAATCCGTCAGGCGCTCCTTGCAAGAAAAAATAGATCGTCTTCCACAAGTTTTTGCAAACATTGAAGAGTATGAAAGAGGCAATCAATACCGCTAACAAAGGATCGACCCATCCCCATCCAGTATTCATAATAACAATGGACCCGACTAATACTGTGGCCCAGCCCAGAAGATCTTCAAGCAAATGCCACGATAGAACTCGTTCGTTTTGCGTCGAACCTTTTTTCAAAAAGTAGGCGGCAAATCCGTTAACGCAAATTCCTACAATGGCAAAAATCATCATCCCGAAGCCATGGGGAACTCTTGTTGGATTGAAAATTTCAGGAGCCGCCTTAACCAACACAAGAATCGAGCCGATCACCAAAACGATACCCGATAATAACGAAGCCAATAGCGATACTCTTCCATATCCGTAAGAAAAGCTCGCTGAGCGCCCCCGCTCCGACATTTTTTGAAGCAAGAGAGCGATACCAAGGGTAAGGCTATCGCCAAAATCATGAATTGCATCTGCAATTATTGCGGTACTTCCAAGATAGAGACCACCAATCAGTTCAGCTATTGCAAAACCTGCATTCAACACAAAAGCAAATCCGATTCTTCGAATTGTGTCCGGATTCCCATCAGAGATCAGATGGTGATGACTGTGACCGTGGTCGTGACTTGAATGATCGTGGCCTTTCATTAGGACTCCCCCATTCAAATGGCAACCTTATGCCAGACAAAAAACAAGTGGAAAGTTCTCACTTTCCACTTGTGACTTCATCACAGGCTAAAGTTTTGCTCTAATTCCCATTTCTCTATGTCTCGGCGAGGATTTAGTTACCTCTAAGTGAGGTTTGGCTGCACCTTCTTCAAGAACTGTGAATTTTTTAACACGAAGATTTCCACCCCAGAATAAAAACCGAGTCGTTTTTTCAACCTCAGCTTCGATAACATAGCTTTTTCCTGTTTCATGATGAAGCTTTACTAACTCTGGGCTATCTACAATTTTATACTCGGCCCCATCTGCAGTAACAAACCTGAGGCGGTGCTTGTGCTCGGTCGTGTGAGTTTCGGTCTTATCATCTACCGTTCCGCTCCATCTTAGTGTGTCCGATGACTCGGTTCTTGGTTGCCGCTCTACCCTTGTACTTGGCCCCTCGCCCCGAAGAGCAAAAGCTGTTGGGTAGATTATAAGCGTGGAAATAAATGTTAAAAAAGCGATTGATAGTTTCATATTAGATTCTCCAAAAAATATTTATAGTCAGACAAAAAAGTTCTGTCTGAAGAGTTAAAAATTCGAATTATGTTTGAGTTTTTAAATGTCTAAAAAGTTTAGGCAAAACGTGGAGGACGCTTTGGGCCGTCTAAGATAGGAGAGTTTGGAACTCGCACTTCTCTTTTAGAATAAGCAGAACCTAAACCATAGAAACTGATTTCATTTCTATTCTGCGACGGAACTGCACAATGGCCAAAATGGCAACGGCCTACGTGACAAGGGTCAGAACAGTTTCGATCCGCATTATCTTTGGAATCGACTACGCTGCTGCCAGAAATTTCAATTGCGTGCACAGATTCAAAGGACATTGAAAAATTATTTGATTGAGAGCTAGAAGAAAATGAGAACTCCGTTAGGATATTTAAGCCTAAGAAGATTACTACTACCAAAAAGAAAATTGAACGACGTTCGTTTCTCATACTCTTAGCTACTTTATCGGAAATACGACTTTTAAACAAGAGTCAAGAAGAGTTTTTGTTATCAGCTAGCCCAATACTGTTTATAAAGCTTTAATTTGAAAAAAATCACACTTAAAAACGTAAAATCGTTGTGGGGACCACCAAGGCACTTGAGGCTCAATCCAAGTCCACATTGGCTAACGCCAGCAGAACGAACACAATGTTCGCTCTGCATCAGACTACTGTTTTTCACATCCACCGAGTTTGTTTTTAATAAACTCTAAACGAAGAGCCCCAACCATCAACATCGAGGAATCTCCAATTTGAGAAACTGTCGCAAGGCCTGTCAGCTTCGAAGTTTTAATCTCTGAGTTAGGATCGCTAGAATTCGATCTGTAGTGTCGAGTCGATTCAACGATGGGTAAGGAAGGCCCATCGTCAACCAACGCTATGGATTGGATCTTAATGACATTCTCAGGAAGACCCGTAATGTTTTTGCATTTGTATGTTCCGTCTTCAAAAGCATTCGCTTGAACAGAAGTTACGATCATCAATGCTGCAAATCCAATAGTTGCCTTCATCTTATCCCCTCTTATTTATGACCATGGTCGTCTTTGTGACCTTTTTCATGTTTTTCATGTTCTGCATGTTCTTTTGCGCATTTTGTTTTTTGAAACTCCGGATCGCTTTCCTTGCTTTCCACGCAAGAATGAAATTCTTCGTTCGTCTTAGCGGCTGGGCATTCTTTTGCACACATTTTCTTAAAATTAAATTTTCCCGCAAATGCACTTGTGCCGAAACCACAAGAAGCACAAAAAACTAGAACCGCAAATAAATGTTTTAATGACATATAATTACCCTTTCTTGGTATTAGCTAAATTGCTATCTTATTTAGTACGTCGATAATTTTCTGTATCAACGTAAACTTTTGTTTTACTAAAAAAATTGGAGGCTTTTGATTGAGCATTCTCATCAATCAGATAAGCCTCTGCTACTCCACGATAGGACGTAATCGTAGAGCAAAAACTTCCTTCTTTGGGAACGACAACAGTGTAGGTGCCTGGATTTTTAGAATCTGGATCAACAAGGATCTTAACGATACTCATCTTATCGTCGGCCTCGGTCACTGCTCCGCAAATTTCAGCTACTCGACCAACCACGTAACTGAACGAAGTTATTTTAACACTCTTAGCTTCAACGAATGAACCCCAGCAGAACATGCAAATCGCAAACATTCTAAGTTTCATTACAAGCCTCTCTTCGACATCCATGAGTGGACGGGAATTAATTCTAGATTCAAATTTTAAGCTTATAAGTTCGATTAGATCTATTAAAAAAACATCACTGACACTTATTAAAGACCGTGTCACATCTTCACAACTACCTAAATTGACGCTGCCGAGACTTTACCTCAGCAGCGTCATTCACTTTATGGTTTTCTTCCGGATAATGGATCACCAGAGTAATCGCTGGTTAAAGCAAGTCTAAAAATTTTGTCTTGGTTTCTTAAAAAGCGAATCTGCGCATTCAGCTTAGATGTACCCGCCTGAATATAATTACGTGAACCTTCAAGCAAGTTTAACATATCAACATCGCCACCTAGGCGAAGTCGTTCAAACAACTGCTCATTGACTGCCTTTGCAAGAGAGACTCTCTTTTTTACACCAGGATAGTTCGCGATGTCCAAGTTGTAGTTAGTAACAGCCTGCATGAGTTGCCTCTTAAGTGTTTCGGCTACACCTTGGCGCTGAAGGGCAATCGTCTGGACCTGAGCTTTCGAAATTTTAATCGAAGCCGCAGTTCCGAATCCCAACCCATCTTGAATGGGTACGTTGTCAAACACTCCGCTCGCGACACCTCTAGACAAGGTGCTTACTCCAAAAATGGAGAAGGAAACTTCTCTTCTAACCTGGCGAGCCGCATTTTCAAGATAGTAAAACTGACGAATCTCAGACGACGCATTTAAAACACGCTTCTCGTAGTCGTCATAGCGAACCGGAGTATGTTGTTCAAAGTCCACAAGCTCTACCGGATCAATTTGAACCCTAGCTGTTGCTCCATATCCAAGCATAATTCCCAAGACGCTGACCTCATCGGCGATCAACGCTTTTAGGGCTCGAACATCTTCGTCTAAAGCAAGAAGGCGAATTTCAATTTCTCTCGACGTTCCAGCCGGATATCCACCAAGCGCTTCCCGATTTTTTACGATTTCATGAATTCTCTCCATGTCCCCACGACCCGATTGAACTCTTACCAATAGCATCTGGTCGTATTGAAGCTGAAGATAAAGGGATTTAGCAGTCATGACCTGATTTGCCCATAACACCCTAT
>JBFWYS010000375.1:0-4387 GCA_050186175.1 Pseudobdellovibrionaceae bacterium | reverse complement strand
CTTATGAGACGAGCTTTGATTGTCGGAATTGATGATTATGAAGGCTCGCCCCTGAAGGGGTGTATTAACGACGCGAACAAAATTTTCGATCATATTCATTTAAATGAGGACGGAACTCCTAACTTCGATTGCAAGAAGATGATCTCATCTGAGATGACGATTACCCGCTCAAATTTAAAAGAAAATATTGAAAAACTTTTCAAAGATGAAGCTGAAATGGCTTTGCTTTATTTTTCTGGCCATGGAACTTCAAATAATCTTGGCGGATATATCGTCACACAGGACGCGAGGAAGTATGACGAGGGCGTTTCTATGGGAGATATTCTAAAGCTCGCCAATAATTCGAAGGCCAAGGAATGCGTGATAATGTTCGACTGCTGTTTCAGCGGCCATTTAGGCAATTTACCTGACGTCGATAATAAGGCATTCATTAAAGAAGGTGTTTCAATTTTAACAGCGAGTCGATCAGATCAAGTGGCGATGGAGTCTGGAGGCAGCGGTCTATTTACATCTTTGGTATGCGATGCACTTAAAGGCGGAGCGGCGGACTTACTGGGCGTAGTTACAACTGCGAGCGTATATGCACACGTTGAACCAATATTTGGTGCCTGGGATCAGCGGCCGCTGTTCAAAACACATATTTCCAAATCCACCGTTCTTCGGCGATGCAAACCTTTGGTTGATCCGCCTGTTCTGAGGAATCTCGCTTCTATTTTCAAAACATGTGACTATAAGATTCAGTTGGATAAAACGTTCGAACCCGAAGAGAAGCCAAAGGGACATCCCAATGAAAAGATTTTTGCCGAGCTTCAAATATACCGAGCTCAGGGTTTAGTTAAACCTGATGGTGAGGATCATCTTTACTGGGCAGCGATGAATAACAAAACATGTAGCTTAACGGCTCTCGGCCAATTTTATTGGCATCTAGTTAAGGCAAAAAAGATTTGAGGATCATAAAAGGAGGCGAATTGACTTCACACTTTCGGGACCGCTTTTAAACCAAAAGCCTCACTTCGATTTCACATCAATCCTGATCAATAACAAAGCTGCGTAATAGGGTAGGTCTCTTCAGCCAAACCTAAACGTCAGAACTTTTTAAATTCCTAGAATAGTTATAAACACTTACAGCGACCATGAGACCCAAGTCTCAATTTCTTTACAGTTTTTTTTAACAAATCCAAATACTTGACAACCGAATAGTCTCAACTATAAACGAATCATGCCTAAATAGGAGGCAGCTTATGAAAGACCTGATTTTGGGAACGTGGAAGCTCGAAAATTTTGAAATCGAAGAGCCAAACGGCAATCGAAGACCATGGGGAAAGAACGCTCACGGGATGCTAATCTACTCGGCATCCAATCACATGAGCGTAAGCATCAATCGTGAAATTGGAAACAAATCCGAGGTCTCTGCTCAAAACATTTACGACTCAATTCTCTTTTACTCAGGCACATACTCTGTAGAAGACAACACGATCACCCACCAAGTGACTGAGGCCTCCAACCCTCAGCGAATTGGCAAGACCATGCTTCGTTTTGCAACTCTTGATAACGACCTTCTAACACTTTCATCGCCAAAAGAGTCTTTCGGCACGGCCCATTTAAAATGGCGAAGGATTTCTAAATGAAAATTAACTTTTTTATTCTAATAGTTCTGTTTTCAATCAATGCAACGGCTCTTACCCAAGTAAAAGTTTCTTTTTTAGAAGCTCTGGCACCAGTTGATACGACATCATCCGAAAGATTTCAGCGCGAATACGACTTAGCTATCCAAACAGGCAAGTCTCTCACAAAAAAAGAACTTGCAAAATGCGGGTACGAATTAATTGAAGAAAAAACTTTCTATGACGCCAGCGACACACTTCAAGCTTTAGAGAAAGCAAAAAAGAGTCGGGACAATGGTGCCTGGCTGATCGTTGGCCCACGTCGCAGCAACCACTATCTTCTTGTTGTGAAAGGTGCAGAGCAAACGCCTACGGTAAGCACTATGGCCTCATCCAAAGATATATTTGAGTTACCACCCCTTCATTTAACAATCGCCCAATCAAATTTGGCAATGGCTCGAACGCTGGCGCAAGAAACTAAAAAGGCTAACAAAGGTAAAACTTCTTACATGACTATCGTTAATGAAGATTGTGTGACCTGTTTGGATTTCGCCGAAAGTTTTGATAAAGCTGCACTGCCCATCGGTCTTAAAAAGTTGTCTACAATTAAAATTACTGGTGAACAGCCAAACTTGGCTGAAATTGAGAAGAGCTTCAAAAAACAATCCCCAGATATTGTCTTACTCCCGAACTACTCGAAAGTTTCGGCCTATTTAATTGGTGCAATACAGAGCTGGAAACCCTCAACATTTTTTATCGGTGGCGATGGTTGGGGAGACAACAAGTTTGGATTCGTCCACAACTCGCCTCAGCTTGGCAAAGCAAGCGGCATGACGGTTAAAGGGTTTCCACCGACAGACAGAGGGCTTGCTCTCTTCAAATTAGGCAAAGAAATTTTGAAAGAGCCTTCAAAAGCTGAAGCATTTCCCAATAGTGGAAGCGCGCAGGCCTTGCTAAAAAGTATCGAGGGAATGAAAGATATCTTATGCAGCGAAAAGCCAAAGACAAAAGAAGAGTTCGCCAAGTCCTTTGAAAGAACAGGCAAAAAATTCTTTTCAAATCCTTGGGGAGTCAGCGTCTTTAATCTTTCGAGTGGAGAAATCGTTTTTAATAAGACTGTAAGGTAATGAATTGAAAACAAGCAAAACGCTTCAACAGTACGTGACCATGTCTTGGCTTCTAGCTGGAGCCGTCGCATTGCTTGCAAGTTTTTTTCTTTTCTTGGCATTCGGCTATTACAATTATTTTCGTGATCTTCGCTATCTGCAAGACGATCTCAATTCAAAAGCGCAAATCGTTGCACGACGATTATCTGGCGAATTGCTAATCGCGCCTCGCGGGGCACCCTATGCAGTCGCTCAACAAGTTTCAAAAGAACTAAATTTGGCAGATGTCCAATACGGTGCCCCCAAATCTATGGATGACTTGCCTCGCTTGAACTCACAAATTTATTCGCAAGTTTCAGTCCCGTTCATGGAAAGTCAGTATAAACTCCGAGCCGCAATCCAAAAACCTGCCAAACTTGGACATTTTAATTTTTCCCTACTGGCAGCTTGCATTTTGATAATTGGTTTAACAGTTGGCACAGGTCTTTTCTTGCAAACACGATACTTGAGGCGACATCTTATTCGTCCCATTGAATCTTTGGTTGATACTTCAACTGGTGAACGACATATCTCTGATGGCTGGCCTCAAGAACTAAAAGAAATATCTTATAAATTGAACAGTTCATTTCAGGACAGGGAAAGAGTCATATACTCTCAAATTGCCAGAGGTGTAATCCATGACATCAAAACCATTCTGCAATCAATGAAAGTTGCTACGGACCTCGCGAAAGAGTCTCCCTCCGAAAACAGATTACAAAACTTACTTAAAGTGACTCATACAAAACTGCCTTCACTGCTTGAATTGATTGATACCACTTTGGATGGAAGTCGCGAAATTCCTATAACACCCCAACAAACTTCACTCACAGAAACTATTAGTAGATCACTTGAAAATGTGCAAACCCTGCCGATTGCATCCAACAAGATCATTGATTTCATTAAGACGGACCAAGATCCGATGGTTGAACATGACTCTATACAAATGGAGAGGGTCTTTACCAATCTATTTAAAAATGGACTAGAAGCTATCGAATCGAAAGATCCAACTGGTGGAACATTAAGAATCTCTTTTAACCTTTCCGATAAAAACTTTGTGGGAGTTGTCGTTGAAGATAACGGAGTCGGCTTGCCTAAGAAAACTGACTCCATTTTTCGATTGTTGAAAAGTACAAAACCACATGGCTCAGGACTTGGCCTTATCGTTTCTAAAAAAATTGTTGAAGCTCACGGCGGAAGATTGACGGCGGATCGGTCGAAAGAACTATGTGGGGCACGATTTGAAGTTGCTTTACCGAAAGGAGGATTCGCATGATCGGCGAAAGAACTCCTAGAATTTTGGCAATTGATGACGATGCCACATGGCTTGAGCAGATTCCTATGATTTTCGAGGGCACAGGATACGAGATTCATACATTTTCAAACATTGACCAAGGACTTATAGCTATCGAGAGCAATTTTTATGATGTTGTTTTATTAGATCTTAACTTTGTTGGCGACAGACGCACAGGGCTTGATGTTTTTAGACGTATTGTTTTCAAAGACTCAGAAGTAAGCGTCATTGTTATTTCTGGCGAAACTGAACCCAAGCGTTTGGTAGAGATTATGAATGCTGGAATCACACATTTTATTCCGAAACCAGCAAGCCTCGAGGAAATTAGAAAGTCAGTGACCGATGCT
>JBFWYS010000374.1:0-4394 GCA_050186175.1 Pseudobdellovibrionaceae bacterium | reverse complement strand
GACATTCTTTTGGGAAAAATAATTGACCAACCACTCCCGGCATTTGAGGAGCTAACTCTTCAGTTAAATACTTGGGCTCGTTTGTAATCTCACAGTTTTTAAGACCTTGCGCCCCCGCAATGCCCGATAAAAATAAGACACCTATTGCGATCAAGAGTCTCATACACCCGCCTCTTTTTGAACCCAAGACCTAACATACCAGAGGAGCTTGATAAAGCCTGAGAACTTGGCATGTACTATCTACAAAGCTCCAAGGTTGGGGTCGCCAACGTCGGAAAAGATAAAAAAAATAAAAACCCAAGAAGGATCATGAGCTGCATTTAAAACTTCACCTCTACGAACCGTGAGACAACTAAAAATCCGCCTTTTCACTCTTACCCTTCTTAGTCACTTCGATCTCAGTCGTAATCTTAAACTTATGAGCCTCCGCGAACCGGCTCATTTCTTTGACCCAATCGATTTTCTGAAACATGCCGACGATTTCTTTAGTCACCTTTGCAGTGATTTCGTCTTTAGATTTATTTGCACTTTGAATAACAACATTAAGAACTTCTTTCGGAAGCTTGATCTCCGAGAGATAAGCACGAATACTTTCCTCTGTCATAAAGGCAGCGCTCACTCCTGTTGTAAAAACTTTTTTGAGAGTATCGCCGATCTTACCTTTGGCTTCTTCCAGAAGATCTTCAGAAGTTTTTTTCGAATCATTTGCCATAAAGAGTTTGAATCCTTTTGTGGTAGGCGCTCATCATCGCCGGAAGGTTTACCGACACAAGAGTCTTTGCAATCGCTCCTGGCATAAACATTTTGAATTCGGCTTCGACTGCGTACTCCACTCTAGTTTTTCCAGCTTCTTCTTTAAGTTTCCAGTGGCCTTTTTGTGATTTAAAAATGTCACCCGATGCAAATTCCCAAGTCAGCTCAGTCGGCTCTTTTTCTGTTAGCCAGATGGTGTAGGTAAAAGATTTAACGACTGAAACAGAGAACTCGACCAGCTTGCGGTTGCCTTCGGTCTTTAGAACTTTGCATTTTTTAACTTCTGCCAAAAACTCGGGATACTTTTCGTAGTCTTTAATAATATTAAAGACTTCCTGTGGAGTGCAGTTGAAGACTTCCGTATGCGATGTTCCAGCCATGGTGTTGCCCCCTCATGCACATATGATAGCGCGAATCGGAAAAGAGGCAACCGCTGGAATTATGTTGAACTTACTAAGCCAGTCTTTAGGACGGGTAACATAATACAAATTGGAGATTCATTCGAACACAAAAGCAAACAGCTTATTTCTTTTTAAACAAGGCTTCCGCTGCGGCCATCAAAGCCTCTTTTTGCGAAACCTGAGGGCCTTTACCTAAACCCGGCGAAAAATAATCACAGAAGTTAGCGCGATCCTTTTCCTGGACAACATCGGCTTGGGGTTCTTTACACTCGTTGTAGGCTTTAGGATCGTAGTGGGCACAGTTTTTACAGACATGGACATCGTTTCGACAATGTGGACACTCATCTCTTCTGCCGACGATGCCTGCAAATGAGAGCTCTTTACCACAGGAGAAACAATTGAACTTCGTACTCAATTACCAGCCACCTTTTTTATTGAGATCGTGAGTGGCTTCCACATTTCTTATGGTTCCCGTGTGAGAACGCATCACGATGGAATGAGTTGTTGCTCGTCCCGCTGGCAGGATTTTGACGCCTTTTAAAAGTGGACCATCCGTTACACCGGTTCCAACGAACATAACAGAACCTCGAGCTAACTCCTCGAGAGTGTAACGTTTGTCAAAATCCGTGATTCCCATTTTTTTCGCGCGGCCTTTTTCATCTTCGTTTCGGAAAATCAAACGCCCTTGAAAATCTCCGCCTAAACATTGCATCGCTGCTGCCGAGATCACTCCCTCTGGAGCGCCGCCGGTTCCTAACAACAAGTCGATACCAGAATCAGGCCAGGCAGCTGCAACAGCGGCAGAAACATCGCCGTCACCAATCAATTGAATACGCGCACCCGTTGCACGCACTTCTTTAATCAAATTTTCGTGGCGAGGGCGATCTAAAATCACGACCAAAAGTTCTTCTATATTTTTACACAGAGCCTCAGCCACAGCCTTGATATTTTCGGTGGCAGATTTATTAAGATCAATCACACCTTTTGCGCCAGGACCGCAGGCGATTTTATCCATGTATACATCGGGCGCATTCAAGAATCCGCCCTTTTCAGCAACGGCGATCACAGAGCAAGCACCAACTCCACCCTTAGCACAAATTGTTGTGCCCTCAAGAGGATCAAGAGCAATATCAATTGCGGGGGAATCAGAAGTTTTGCGACCCACTTTTTCGCCGATGTAAAGCATTGGAGCTTCATCACGCTCCCCTTCGCCGATCACAACCGTTCCATCAATATTGAGAGAGTCAAAAGCTTTTCTCATGGCATCGACGGCCGCTTTATCAGCTTCCTTTTCGTTGCCTCTTCCGATGTGTTTTGCACAGGCTAATGCTGCGGCCTCGGTGATTCGTACAAATTCTAGAGCCAGGTTTCTGTCCATTTTTCCCTCTTAAAAACTTCACGAATGTTTTTGTTAAGTTTTAACACTTTCATTTCGTTGTTCACTGGAACGTGGGTTGTTTTAGCAACCAAACACGGCTCTGTATAGCGAGATGTGGTGAGCCGATATTGAAAAGTCATCACAACCCCCTCGAGGCGAGTTTCTAATTCCACTTTGAACACTTCTTCGAAATAAACAGGCTTTAAATGTTTAACCTCTGTAGACAGCACCGCGAAATAACAACCCGCATCCGGGCCATGAAGATGATCGATTTTGCGTTCACGGAGCCAAGCCACCCGCGCTTCTTCTAAAAAACGCAGATAATTGGAGTGATGCACGATTCCCATCAGATCTGTTTCATAAAAGTGCGAGCGACGGGAATATTCAAAAGCCATAATGATCAGGCCTCGATTTTAGCTCTTTGCAAAAGAGGAACCAACGGTTTTAAAACTCCGTCGGAATCCTCAACCTGCCCGAGCAAGCGGAGTACACGATCCACCCAGCTAGCCCCCAAAGAAACTTTGTGGCCCGTGGTGATGGCCTTATTCAAATCTCCCATGTAGCCTAAAGTTTCATCAGCTGTTGAAGCTGAACGAGTGACTTTAAAGGAATTACCTTCGTAGGTGAGAAGTAAATTATCGTATTCGAAAACCACTTTTGTTAATTTGTCACTCTGACCCCACAAAAAGAAATTTGTATCAAAGGGACCATGGTACCAAACATCACTCATCGCACCTTTATCTAAAATAGCCGGGTTCATTCGACGTGTGTTTCCGCCAACGATTTGATCTTTTAAAAATTGATCGATTTTAATTCTTCCATCTGGAGAAGTGGTCGCCACTTTAAGCGCCACGATTTTTGGAGTCACACGAATGACATCGACCTCGATAGGAAAGGGATCCTGTCCCGGAAGTTTAAGACCGACCTCGAGATGTTGGCCCGATTTAAATTGCAAAGTACGTCCACCACACTCAACTGCGAGACCGGCATAGCTCATATCGTACACAACGGATTGCCCCTCACGAGGCCACAGAATTTTGGCGCCGAGAATTTCTTTATAATCAGAATCAAGTTGAGCTAAAAATAATCGCGGATATCGTCTTCTGTCTATTCCACCCACTGGTGTCTCCTCAAAGCGCTGTGCAAAATGTTACTTGTTATTATATGCAGACTCTGCGTTGGTTCTCAACGTGGTTGACACACGTTGCATAAGAGCTTCGACTCCAAAAGTGATCAGCCAAGATGGTAAAGCCGAGGGCTCGGACTTGAGCCCGGAAAAGAGACTGACTTCAGTCTTTTCGGCTCCAGTTGGTTCAAAGACGATCACGCCTTCCATTCCTTTGTAAAGACCTTCGATATTTTTCCAGTGCATTTTTTTAGCACTTCCCTGCTCGTCGTACTGAAACTGGATGACCATTTCTTTTTCGCGTCCCAAAATCATGAGATTGAGAAAGAGTCGCTGGCTTTCTTCACTGTAAGAAACGCGTTTAAAAATATCTTCGATTTTTGCGAGTTTCTGAAAGTCGCGAGCGTAATTCCATAGAAATTCAAAAGGAGTATTGACAATCCCTGCGCCTCGAAAACTCCAAATGACTTCGGACTTTTCGGGTTCCGAATTGGCAGAAACAGCGATAAGGCGCTCTTTTTGAATTCTTTTTTGAAGAGACGTTCGTTTTTTCCAGAAAGGGTTCTCTTCAACGTACTGGGTTCCATAAAGAGGGTCTTTGCCATGATCAGCGAAGCCGAAGCCTGTAATAAAAAGAATGAAAAAAAAGGAATCTGTTTACTGCCGCAACTAAAATCCAGAGTATAAACGGCTATGCAAGTTCCCAACTGGAAAATTCAAATGCCAATGTGGATTA
>JBFWYS010000373.1:0-4420 GCA_050186175.1 Pseudobdellovibrionaceae bacterium | reverse complement strand
GGAAATTTCTCAAGCAAAGAATTCAATTGTTTTTTTGCCTGCGCATTTCCCTTCTGAATTTTTTCAGCGAGGATTAGTTCGTTCTTCATCGAGTGCTCCCACCCTATCAACTCTGTTACTCTAACTGTATATCCACATGATTCTAAAAATAGAGAGCGAATGACATTCGTAAGATGAGATCCAAACTCACGACGGTGAATTCCGTGTCTCCAAAGATGCATGAGTTCTTTCGCCTGAGGGAGTTCCGTCGAATCCAGAAGCCTTCCGACCTCAGCTTGGCAACAAGGAACTAGGGCAATAAATTTAGCATTCTTCTTTAGAGCAAAAGCGATCGACTCATCAGTAGCCGTATCGCAGGCATGAAGGGCCGTAACAGCATCCACTTGCCCAGGCAGTTCCGGAGACGACAACGCCTCTAAAATCGAAGCTCCAACAAAAGAAATACGATTAAATCCCGAGGCACTTGCAATCTTCTGGCAAGACTCGATCAATTCTTTTCTCTGCTCCACAGCCAGCAACGAAGTTTCTTCTCGCTCGCGAAGCCAGAGATCATACAACATAAAACCCAAATAAGATTTTCCTGCTCCCATATCAGCAACTGTTTTAAGACCTTCTAGATGAGGCGTAATCAATTGAACCAGATGTTGAACTTGCTTCAACTTACGTCGCGAGTCCTGATTAAGCGTCCCTTCTCGAGTCAAAATATGCAGGGACTTAAGAAGCTCAATCGATTGGCCTGGCCAAAGTTCACGAATGTCAGAAGGAGGCTTTTTTTGCATCGACGGATCCTAACGCACGACTCCCTAATAAGAAAAGCGCTTTCTGGCACCTCGGTTGCATTTACAAGGAGAAATTCCATTTTACTGGGAGGCTTTATGTTACAAAAGTGCGAAAACTGCGGCAATCAATACGATAAAGCGTTTAAAGTTATCATGCAGGAAAAAGAATACACTTTTGATTGTTTTGAGTGCGCAATCAATTCATTGGCTCCCTACTGCCATCATTGCGATTCTAGAATCATCGGTCACGGAGTTGAAGCTTACAATCGCGTTTACTGCTGCGTTCATTGTGCAAAAGCCGAAAACGAAAAAGGCCTGATCGACCGTGTCTCTCAATAAGGAATTTCGCCACATTTGCGGCGTTTTGCCACTACCAAAACTCGGGCGCCGAAGACCAAAACGGAAAAAAGTTATACCATTGAGTTGGACCTTTGTTCACGATCGTCTCTAAATATCCAGCATATTGTTTAACAACCGATTGTACTTTTTGATCTTTACTAAGGTTTTCGTCGATCGTTGGTTTAAAAGTATAAACTTTGTAATCTGTCGTACTTTCTTTGATCGCAAAAATAAAGAATAAATCCGACTGACAAGCGATTGCCAAACGAATCGCTGTCGTATCAAAAAGGGCGAGCTTGTTAAAAAATGGAGCCAGTTCACAACTTTGAGTGACAGGTCGATCACCCATCATTCCGATAATATCACCCGCTTCCAAATGCGACTTTAGCTTCAGAATCGTATTCTCTTGAGCATTAAAATAAACGACCTTCGCTTTTTTATTTTGCGCTTCTAAAGATCGATGTTCGAACTGTCCGACAATTCCATACATCACAGCGAGCATATTTTTCGCTTTCGGAAGTTGAGCAAAAAAAGTAAGTGCCATTTCCCATCCACCCACATGGCTTGCCACCATCACGACGCCCTTTTCTTTATTTTCAAGGGTCTTTAAAAAATCCTGAACGGATTCGTCGAGAGTCGTATTGAAGCAAGGTTTAGGAGACTCTCTCTGCATGGCTCGGTCTACAAGACTACGCGCGAACATTAAAACCTGCAAATACATTTGTTTCTGTCGCTCCCAAAAACCAATCCCCGGTCGAATCGTTTTCCAGTATTCAGCAAAAGCTTTGCGAGTCTTTAAAGAAAAAAGAAAATAATAAAATGCGATAAAATACAAAAAGAAATAAGCCACTCCCCTCCCTAAAAACTGAAGCACGGACCTCATAAAAATAATTCCCAATGGATTCCGGCTTTTTCCTGCCCATGCCGTTTTAATTTTCGGAGATTTAGTTCGGGATTTCGCGATCCAGACAATAAAAAATGAAATCACGCCAAGTATAGCTCCAAAGATTAGTGATCCCACTCCCCAGGAATATCCAAAACCTAAAGCGCCCTGCTGGCCTTCGGTTCCAAGCACCATTTTTCCCAAGGCTGTCGAAGCCCAAATTAAAAATGGAATAAAAAACGGAAGAGAGATTTGAGTTCCGACCCACAGATATACAAAGTTAAGTCTAAAAAACAAAGAAATCAAAACAACAATTCCCGTGTGCAAACCGAAAAGAGGAGTACACCCAACAAACACACCGAGGGCAACCGCAAGAGCACTCTTAACCGGAGACGTCTGCCCTCGCAACATAGCTCCAATGACCAAAAAAGTATTTACGACACTAATTCGTGCGTTATCTTTGAACTTGTGAAAATGGCTGACTCGTTCGGCAGCTGAAAAATATTGAACTTTCACTTTTACGTTCTCGATCTTCACGCCCTTCCAAATGAGGCGAGTCAGAATCTCGATTTCAAAATCATATTTTTTGCTGAAGAAGGACATGTCCTGGACGAAGAACAGCGGGTAAACTCGATACCCACTCTGAGAATCCGCGACATTCACGTCCGTTTGATAACGAACCCAAAAATTCGAAAAAGCTTTTCCAAAGGTACTCGACCCCGGAACATTTTCAGTGCGCATCTCACGATCGCCTACAATCAGCGAGAACGGGTGTTGGGCCGCTCTTCCTGTGAGTGGCTTTAAATCCGTAGGGTCGTGTTGCCCGTCGCCGTCAAGCGCCGCTAAGTGAGTAAAATTATTCTCGAGCGCATATTTAAAAGCAGATTGAAGCGCGACCCCTTTTCCATGATTCTCTGAGTGTCTTAAGATCGTGATGCGCGACAAATCACAGTTCTGTTCTTTGCAGAGATCTTCAACTGACTTTTCAGAACCGTCATCCACCACCAGCAAAGGATATGGAGAGGCCACCAGACATTTTTCAATCACAGAAACAATTGTCTTTGGATTATTAAAAACCGGAATACAAACTAAGAACCTACACTGCATTAAAGGCCACTCGCGTCTGCTTCCAAACAAAGTCCCTGAGAACAATCGCGTCATCAAACTCAGAGGCTTTTATTGGGTCCAACATTTTAATTTCCACGGGCTCGTACGGATTTAAAAACAAATCCCCTTTTCCCATGAGCTGATCTGTTCTCTTGATTACAAGAGGAACGACCAAGGCCTGACTCTCAATGGCTCCCATAAACACGCTTGAACTGAATTTGGAAACCGAATCAAAACCTTTTGCACAACGTGTGTGTTCAGGAAAATACAAAACAGCGCGATTGCGATCAAGGAGCTGAGTTTTTAAAAGCTTCAATGTCGTCAAAAAAGATTCAGGCCTTCCTTTGTCGACCGGAATAAAACCCACCACCCACATAAAAGGCGCAAAAAATACATTATGAAACAAGGAACTCTTCGCCAAACCTCTTAGCCCTGGAATGTAAGAAATTAAAAGGAAGGTATCGAGATTGCTACGGTGATTGGCCACGAAAAGAATTTTGCGGCTACCGAACTGGTTATAGAAGCCATATATTTTTGGAAAATTGGTTTTACATTGGAGCCACGGCTGCAGCAGCAACAAAATGCGGATGGATCCACATTGAACAAACTCCCCCGCGTGGCGAAGCTTTTCGGAGAGCCTTTTAAAAGGCGAAACAAGAAAAGCTAGAAAATACATTGAAAAAGTCAAAATGTAGCCCAAAAACAAGCCGATGAGGGCAATGGTTAGCACAAAATAAATTGACCAAAATATTTGTAAAAACCTATAAAAGGGTCTCTCCGACATGGAAAACACCTTACATGGGGGGCCAAAGCATGTCAAAAACTCAAGCGGATCTTGCCCTAGTCACAGGGGCTTCTTCTGGAATCGGCAAAGCTATTGCCATTCGCTTAGCTCAAGATGGATTTTCAGTTTTGGTCCATTACAACTCAAACCGTGAAGGCGCAGAAGCCACCCTTCAGGAAGTCAAAAAACACGCCGAACAGAGCGAAATTATTCAGTTCGATATCGCCGACTCAGATCAAGTAGAAAGGGCTCTGAAAAATTTTGATATAGGTGTTCTCATTAACAATGCGGGCATGCACATGGACGGAATGGCCCTAATAATGCCCAATGAACAATTCGAAAGAGTTGTGAAAACAAATTTGATGGGCCCTTTTTACGTTACAAAAGTCTGCGCTAAAAATATGCTTCTTCATCGTAAGGGCTGCATCGTAAATATCTCGTCTATTGCAGGCCAAACCGGAAATGCAGGACAAGTTAACTTTTCGGCAGCTAAAGCAGGCTTGATCTCGATGACTAAAACTCTTTGTA
>JBFWYS010000372.1:0-4422 GCA_050186175.1 Pseudobdellovibrionaceae bacterium | reverse complement strand
AGTGAACCCGCGCGGACGGCTAGTCTCATGGATGGCTCAACGATGCGAACAACAAAGAAAACTTCTACTCCCGAGATCTCGAGAACTACAAAATCAAACTCTCAGTCTCCAACCGAGCTGCTACATTCGAACGAATAGCGCGCTTCAAATCAACTGTAATATTCGTAAACTCGAGGCCCACAATCGGTCGGCCTTCAGCATCGACATCGATATTTCGAACTTCACCTCTTAAACAAAGAGTTGGTCCATGCGGAATCTTGAAGGTAAGGACCATTAGATCTCGATCCTTCATTTCAAAAGGGTTGAGAACTTGCAGTCCGCCCTCACCAATAATTTGGGCTTCTGTGAGTTCGTAGCGACCTCGGTAAAGCATTCCGACCTTTGCGGCAAAGGCGCGTCTTGGAAATTTTCTTTTGGCTTTACCAGAAGTTGTGCTCATAAGAGCTTTTCGGATGAATTAAAGTCTAGCTTGAGGCGAACAGGTCTTGATCACAAAGTTTTCGAGCCAGATCGGTGCTGAAAGCGGTGATGATTTAAGTGCCTTATCGGTATCACCCAGGACTAAAAGCGTGTTCTCGAGATTGCGCAGAGTCCAGTTCTTCGCTTGAGCCACATACTTCTGTAAGAAGTACGGAGGCACGCCTGAAAACTGAGCAAGCTTACTCCCCGATAAACCTTCCTTCATTCCCTGGTGAATGGAGGTTAGAATTCGCATATGTCTTGCGACCAAAGCAACAACTCCGATTTCAGATTGTCCTTGATCTAAAAGATAAGCCATTAAAGTAAGAGCTTTTACGCGATCACTTTCGCCGATAGCATCCGTGAGCTCAAAAACACTTTCTTCTTTTACGCGTGAAACAATCTTTGCAACGTCTTCGACTTCCGCTTTTTTTCCATCGCCAATAAATTGCGCGAGTTTTTTGACTTCAGCATCTACTTCCGTCAAATGATTGCCCACGAGTTTTTGAATCAGCGTGCACGCCTCATCGCTGATGTCGATCGCGTGAGTAGAGCCGATGTACTTGATCCAAGCGCCGAGTTGATTTTCATAGGGTTTCTTAAATTCAACTGTTACAGCTTTATCTAAGAGAGTTTTGAAAGTTTTTTTCCTTTTATCAATTTTTGTGCTGAGAATAACAAAAACTGTGGAATCAATTTGATTTTCTAAGACCGGATCAAGAACTTCCCATTCACGATCCAAAAGCTCCTGCGCTTCACGCAAAATAACCACACGGTAAGGAGCCATCATCGGCAAATGCTCGACGGCATCTCTGACGTTTCCGATTTCGTCGTCGGATGCATAAAAAACACTGTAGTTGAGTTCTTTTACGGCATTGGCCAGAGCAAGATCGACGATGTTTTTAACAGCGGCATCGATTTGATACTGCTCTTCTCCCCAGAGAAGATAAACAGGGCTCAGCTTTCCGCCTGCCATCTGTTTTCGAAAATCCACCACATCTACTGCCGGCATTAAAAATTCTCCGTAATACGATCGTGCGCCTCAGCCATTAAAGACTGAGAAATCTTCTCAATTGTCTGCCTTCTTGCTGAAAGATTGTAAAGAGGATTCACAGAATTGATGCCAGCCATATGAACCCCCGGCGCAGTGTAAGGGCTCTCGCCACGAAACGATCCGTTCCACAGAATTTTTCGATCAGAAGCCCGAACAACACGAATGTTAACGGTTACGTTGACCAGATAAGTTTTTGTCAAAACCACACCCTGTGGCGCAATAAGTTCGCTCTGATTCGAATGTGTATATGTGACCGAAGAAATATCACCCTCTAAAATCACTTGGGCCTCGGAGCGATCCGTCACGCTTGCAACTTTCGAGCGCTCAAACTCGCGAATCAAACTATTCGTAAAAAAAACCTCGATCGAGGGTTCGTAAGAAGCATTTTTAAAGATTGGAACCGCGACCTGAGAGTATCCACCAGGCAAATTTCTTTCGACAGCGCCCATTCGATAAGCACAGCCCGAAAAACAAGCAGCACAAACTAACAAAATGGAAAATGTCTTCGACAAAACCAGAATCATCAACTCCTGAAATACTTTGGCCCGATACTATTGTTCTTTATTCATAGATGCAAACATGACTTCCTGCATAGAACAAAATTTCTACTTTTAGATTTTTGCAAGGCTCGACTACTGTGGATTTTATGAATACAGAATCAAGTCTGTTAGCGCCGGGTCCTGTGAATATTCATCCGAAAGTTCGGGAGGCTTTGGCGTTGCCTATGATCCACCATCGGACTCCTGAGTTTGATGGGATTCTTGCTCGGGTGTTGGGTCGACTTAAAAAAGTTTTTATGACTTCGGAGTCAGTCTTTCTTTTGTCTTCGACGGGTTCCGGAGGAATGGAAGCGCTTATTGTGAACCCGCTTTCTTCTGGTGACGAAGTTTTAGTTATTGACTCTGGAAAATTTGGTGAACGCTGGGTGGAGATGTGTAAAATATTTGGGCTCACTGTTCATATTATTAAAACGGTTTGGGGAGAACCTGTTTCTGTCGATGAAGTTCGCAAAACTCTAACGACTTATCCACGAATTCGGGCTGTGTTTTGCCAAGCCTGTGAGACTTCGACTGGAGTTAAACATCCGATTCAAGAACTTGGAGCTTTGATTCAGCCGATGCCTGAAACTTTGTTTTTAGTTGATGGCATTACTGCACTAGGCGCTTTTCCTCTAAAAATGGATGAATGGGGAATCGATGGGCTTGTTGCGGGTTCACAAAAAGCATTTATGCTTCCAACTGGGCTTGCTTTTGTTGCTTTTTCGAAGAAGGCTTGGCCTTTTATAGAAAAAGGAAATTTACCTCGATTTTATTTTGATGTTCGTAAAGAGAAAAAAGCAAATGCAAATGGTGAAACTTTTTTTAGTTCTTCTGTCGCTTTAATTCGTGCACTTGATGTGGTTTTGGATTTAGTTGAAAAACAAGGAATTGATTCTTTGTTTGCCGAGATTCGCAAACGTGCAGAGTTCACTCGTCTTTTTGGAGCCAAACTTGGCTTTTTACTTTATTCAAAGGCCCCCTCTGAAAGCCTTACGGCTTTTGTGGTTCCAGCTGGATTTGATGGACAGAAAATTCGTCTTCATTTGGAATCTAGGTACAATATTACAATTATGGGTGGGCAAGAGCAGGCGAAGGGAAAAATTATTCGGGTGGGACACATGGGATATATTCAAAATCATGAGCTTGTGAATTTGATTAAATGTCTCGGGCTCACTTTGCAGGACCTCAACTCCTCTTTTATTGATGCTAATAAAATTTCTAAAATTGCTGCGGAGGCTGAGGCGTGGCTGCAAAACAATCCTTAGTCCTTATAACGGATCGATTTTCGACAGAGGCTTGGGTTCGGCTTGAGACGACTTCGTTTTTGCGAATCGAAAAAGCGGCGGAACCTACTTTAGAAAAGGCTGACTTATCAGAGGTCGCAGGACTTATCATTCGCAGCCGCACTAAAATTAACGCGGCCTTATTAAAGCGCGCTCCTAAATTGCAAGTGATTGTGACGACCACGTCTGGTTTTGATCACATTGATTTAGCGGCGACCGAGGCTCACGGCGTGACCGTGATGTTTACTCCTGAAGCCAATGTCCAGAGCGCGATGGAGCTCACCTGGGCTTTGGTACTTGCAGGGTCTCGCAAGGTCGTTGGTGCACACAAAGCTGTTAAGGCCGGCGATTGGAATCGTGATTTGCTTTTAGGCAATGAGCTCGAAGGTAAAACTTACGGAATTATTGGTTTTGGCCGTATTGGAAAAAGAGTCGCACAACTCGCACACGCGTTTGGAATGAAGACAATCGCTTTTGATCCTTATTTGGATGAAGATGAATTTTTTAAATTTAAAACTCCACGTGTGAGCCTTGAAGAACTTTTAAGAACGTCGGATGTCATTTCTATTCATGTTCCACTCACCGCCGAAACCAAAGGCATGTTTAACTCTTCGCGCTTTGAATGCATTCGTAATGGAGTTATTTTAGTGAACACTTCACGCGGTCTTGTAATTTCAGAGCAGGATTTAATTACGGCGCTTAAAAAAGGTTGGATCGGTGCATGTGGACTCGATGTTTTTGAGAAGGAACCCTTACCACGCGACTCTCAACTCCTAAACTTTCAGAATGTAATTCTCACCCCACATGTAGGGGCAAATACAGAAGAAGCTTTTCTCAAGGCTTCAATGTTTGCAGCGCAAAAAACAATTCAGTTTTTTCACGACGGAACTGCATCGGACACTCTTCCGCCAAAAGCTGCATGGTACGGCGCCGAACCCTTTAAATCGTCCCACTAAATCATCTTATCTCCCCTCCGCACAAACACAATTACGCCCCACCTAATCCCAGCCCCCCCCAAAAGCCCGCCGTCGAAAATGGTAGCAATTGATCGTTAGACGCAAAATTGCTACCAATTAAGACGGCGGGC
>JBFWYS010000371.1:0-4437 GCA_050186175.1 Pseudobdellovibrionaceae bacterium | reverse complement strand
TGCGTGAGATAGCGCGCTTTTTCCTCTTGTGAAGACAAATGAAACCGGGGATCTAGAAATACCAAATCACATTGATTGCAAATTGAATAGGAAACCCTTTCCTTAGCTGCTTCCGTAAAAAATGCAGTCTGTTGCGACCCACAGAGGGGGCATGGTACACTCATCCCGTAAACCTTACCTTTCAGGTTTAGCCTGAAGCAGATAGTAAATGGAGTTCTCTATGGCCGATGTCAAAGTATATACGACAAGTTTTTGCCCTTACTGCGTCGCCGCGAAAAACTTTTTAAAAGAGCGCGGGATTTCATTTCAAGAGATTGATCTTTCCGACAAACCAGACGAATTGCGGGCTCTTAAAGCTCGAACGGGCTTGAGTACGGTTCCACAGATCTTCTTTAACGATAAGCTCATTGGGGGCTTTACCGATATGCGTGCCCTTGAAGAGGACGGAAAACTAGACTCTCTTTTAAAAGGTTGAGCCACCGACCGAGCCAAGGATAAACTGAAGGGACTATGAAAAAATCTCTTCTCTGTACCGCAATCTTGCGCGCCCCTATTGCCGCAATTCTTTTTTTAGCCGCTTGTGCATCTACACCACCCGCTCCTGAACCAGAGCCAATCGATGTAGACACAAAAGAGTATGGTACTGTTCCAGCGCGCCCTCAGGAAAAAGTCGTAATTAGAAAAAAGCCAGGAACTTATGAGCGACCTGCGAATGTGGACCTCGTTGCGCTTCAAAGATCTTTAAGACTCGAGCGAGCACCACATAAATTAGGCTTAGTTGAAAAAACTTTTGATACCTGCAAAGCCGGATACGGATATTCTTCGAATCAAGATTGTCACACCGAAACTTTCGTCTTAGTTCACTTTCGAATGATGTGTCGTGACTCCATCGGAACTATTTCGACGGTGTTAACAGACGCTGATCTTACCGCCATCCGTAATCGCGCGCTTAAGTGGGATATCCAAGGAACTGATCGCGGCGAAATTGTAACTGATAACGACGGCTACGGCCAAATCAGAACAACTTCTATAGGCACAGCAAAAGCAAAGAGACTCAAAATCACAACTGAAAATGATTTTCTTTATTTAAAGGCCGGAGAGATCAAGCGCGTGGTTGCACCAGGTAACTGGTGCAACTAAATCACTGCCGCAACTGTGTCTTCTGCGACATCGTGATCGTCTGCATAAAGAAACGCGAGATCGCCTCTTCGATTTCCGAAAGTGTTTTCGCCTTCGAAACCTTGGCCGTGAGTTCCAATCCAAACGGAAGCCACACACTGCTCATTCGCAAATAAAAACGAATCTTTCGAATCGCATTTTCCTCTGGAAAAAACTGTCGCATATAAAAAATCAAACGCAACAAAGAGCGGCCATACTCAGTTCCCTCTTCTTCTGGGGTCCGCGGGGCAGGCCCCGATTTTCCCGGAGGAGGCGGAAGTCCTAACTCTTCTCCGACTTGCCATAAAAGCCACGGCCGCGCACACAGAGCACGACCGACCATCACTTGATCGCACTGAGTTTCATCAAGCATGGCAAAAACATCTTCTGCCGTTTGCACATCTCCATTACCGATGATTGGAAAATCAACTCGCTTTTTTAACTCTAGAATTTGTTTCCAATCGGCGGAGCCTCGCCTTTTTTGTTCAGCCGTTCGTGGATGCAAAGTAATCCAACTCGCTCCCGCCTCACGAAGGCCACATACAAAACGATAGAGATATTCAAAGTCGCCTTGCAAACCCGCACGCAACTTGACCGAAACAGGAACCGAAGAATATTTTACGGTTATACGCACAACTTCGGCCGCATAAGCCGCATCCCCCATCAAAGAGACACCATAATTATGTGCGAGCGCTTTTTTAACCGGGCAACCCATGTTGATATCGATCGCCGACGCTCCCCATTCGATCAAACGTTTTACACTGAGCCCGATGGGCTCCTCTTCATTTCCCAAAAGTTGCGGAACCAAACCCGGCTCTTCTGCACCTCTTTGAACTTCAGGAACAGTTTTAAAATTTTCGTAAGGGACCCGTCGAGAATTAAGCATTTCGGTCCACCAAAGGGTTTCGGCCCCTTCCGGAAGATACTCCCTCACCATCATTCGAGTCGCTGCATGAGAAAGCCCCACCATCGGAGCGAAACACACGGGAAAGTTTGCGAGACCTAAGATTCTCGACTGCAGCATTCGCCGCGTTGTGTGATTTTGGGTCGGGATTTGCTTTTCAAACATGCAGAGTAAGTCTTTCAGCTTTATTTTTTGCTGCACCCAAGCTAGCTTGTGAGGGATGAAAAGTCACCGTGAGAATTCGCAGACCTTGAGACTCGGTATTTTAGGAGGAGGTCAGCTCGCGCGGATGTTAGCCCTCGAAGCCCATCGCATGGGAATCGAACCTTGGATTCTCTCTGAAAACAAATACGATCCAGCAGCCCAAGTGAGTGGCTTTTGGACGCAGGGAAATCCTTCTAAAATCGACGAGTTGCAAAAATTTGCGGACCAGGTTGACTACCTTACCTTTGAAAGCGAATTTCTGGACGCTTCTCTCCTTTCAACTCTAGATAAACCGATTCATCCAAGCCCCGCCTTAATGGGTGTTTTGCAAGACCGTCTGACACAAAAAAATCTTCTGCTTAAGAACAAGATTCCCACTTCGCCTTTTGTGGCGGTGGATACTTTTGAAGATCTGAAAAGTGCTTTCCAGAGGTTTTCTAAAGGATTGGTCCTAAAAAAACGCAGAAATGGTTACGACGGATACGGAACTTTTATTGTTCGCAAGGAGTCCGAACTCAAACCTCTGCGCGAGAATTTGAGCAAAGAAAAATCAGGTTTTATCGCCGAAGCCTTTATTCCCTTTAAGCGCGAACTCGCGATCATTTTGGGCCGAGATCGAACAGGAAATTCGATTTCGCTTCCTCTTGTCGAGAGTCTGCAAACCAATGCGAAGTGTGATTGGGTTGTCGGTCCGATCAAACATAAAAAGGCGGCGACGGTAATTTCAAAAATAAAAAAAATGCTCACTCAAGAAAAATATGTCGGCGTGATCGGCTTCGAACTTTTTGATACGGGCTCCGAAATTTTGGTAAATGAGCTGGCTCCGCGGGTGCATAACTCAGGTCACTACTCACAAAATGCGCTCAGCGAAAGCCAATTCACTTTGCATGTTAAAGCTGTTTGCGGAATCGAATGTGATTCTCCCACCTTACTAGCTCCCGGTTTTGCCATGGCGAATTTAATTGGGACCTCGACTCAAAAAGCCAATTGGAAAACGGATTTCACCTCCCATTTGCATTGGTACGGAAAATCTGAAAACAGACCCGGGCGTAAGATGGGACATCTCAATGCCATCGCAGTAACCGGTAAAAAGGCACTGGCGCAGGTTTTAAAAGATCGAAAAAAAATTTCTCTTTGATAATTGGAGGGATCTCGTGGCTAAGAAAAAACGGCAGGCTCTGGTAGCCATCATTATGGGAAGTAAAACCGATTTGCCTGTCATGGAAGATGCAACTCGGGTACTCGAGGAGTTTTCGATTCCCTACGACATCGAAATCGTTTCTGCCCATCGTACCCCCGAAGAAATGCAGGAGTTCAGCTTATCTGCGGCTAAAAATGGATTCAAAGTCATTATTGCTGGAGCGGGAGGAGCCGCTCATCTGCCAGGAATGGTGGCAAGTTATACCACTCTTCCAGTCATCGGGGTTCCTGTAACAGTTGGGCCGTTAAAAGGTCTCGATGCTTTATTGTCTATCGTGCAAATGCCAAAAGGAGTTCCCGTTGCAACTGTTGCGGTCGACAATGCTTATAACGCAGGTCTCTTAGCCGTACGAATATTAGGAACCGAATCAAAAGAATTGACTCGAGATCTTTTGAATTTTCGTAAACAACAAAAAATTAAAGTCAAAAAAATGAATAAATCTATTCGCTCATAGGAGACCTAATGCGATTTTTGATTTCTACAATTTTATTTTTCTACACCACCTCGGCCTTGGCCCTCACGTCTTATCAAAAGGACCTAGAAAAAATTTCCCTAGGGTCGGGAAGCGATTCCGCACGCCTTCACAAATTGTTTAAGAGGAACTGGGACTACACAATGCGGACCTATCCTGAGTGGGCGACTTATGTTGGCTATCCAGGGCAGGATCATCGCTGGACAGATCGATCAGAAAAAGCTCGCCATGAACAAAATGAAGAGAAAAAATCTACTCTTAAAGCCATTCGTAGTGTTTCAAAGAAAAAACTCGGTAAAGAGGATGCCATCTCTTACGATTTATTTTTGAAAAATGCTGAACTTGAAGTCGAAGGAATTCAATATCCGCAAGAGCTTCAGCCGATCAATCAAATGGGAGGCATGCACATCGACATCGCGGACCTTATGTGGTCGGCTCCAAAAAATACCGTAAAAGATTATGAGAATCGCATCGAAAGACTTAAAACTTCTCCTCAAG
>JBFWYS010000370.1:0-4439 GCA_050186175.1 Pseudobdellovibrionaceae bacterium | reverse complement strand
CTTCTTTTTCAGCTTTTTTTGAAAAAAAATTCTCGCAACCTCTGTGTCAATTGGAAAAAAATAAATTAATTTAACTCTATCAAAAAATCAGACTGAACTCTTACACTGTTAAAGTCTTAAACCGAAGTAGAGTGATCGACCGCCTTAAAAAAGACCGTCTTCTCGGTTAGTTTTTTTAAAAAAACACATATCGCAATCGCATGCTGTGGAAACTGACCATTCATTGGGGAGTTTGTCTCTATTTCTTCATCGCTACCGCAGCGGATTTCTTAATATTTTCAAACCTAGTTATTGGCCGCCCTGGTGAATCCTGATTTTGCGAAGCAAATCAGGATTGTCGTCCGACTCACAAAACCCTGTAAAGCCTAAAAAATTTCGAGGAGGACGAAGTGGAAACAGCACGAAAACTCCCCAATGAGTGGTCAGTTTCCATGCTGTGCCTTCCACCATCTACAACAATCAAGCGAGGAGCATCGAACAGTGTCGTGGCAAATTGGGCATTGGCTATCGTGGCAAACCTATCACAACTCCCTGAATCGGGAAGCGCTGCTTTCAATCTCCCTTCGGCTGCCGCATTGATTGACAGGGTCCACTAAGGAGAGTTTTATCAAGTAAACGATTTGAAATACCTAATATGGCCCTTTGCGAAAGGATCTTTATGAAAATCATTTTATTGTTGGGATCTCTTTTTTCCTCCTTCACATTCGCATCAGACCTGCAATTGACGAAAGGCAAAGAAGCGCTCGAGAAAATGCAAGGTTGTTATCTCGTTGATTTTACCTACGCGGAAACAGAAAGTTTAAAACCGGGATATATTTTAGATGGCCGCGTTTACGATGTGAACAAAAATAAATCGATTAAAGAATGGATTTATCTAGATAAAGTTTCTGAAACCGAATTTCGTTTGCAACATGTGATGTTCGCAACAGATTTAAACGGCAAACTGATCGAAGGGACCGAGCTCAAACACACCGGAGAAGATTGGGTTTACAATGCTGAATTTCTCCATGATTTTTCGGCTCCCCTCTTTTGGGAACCAAAATCGATTCCTGCAAATACATGGACTCGCAAGATTACGAATTTGGACGATGGACTTCGTTATCAATGTGCAGCGAACTGGAATTTCCAAACGGCTTACCCAGAGTGGACATGCAGTAGCTACTCTCCAATTCCAGGCCGTGAATATCGTGATATGGGACGGAAAGACTACAACACTCTCGACCGGACGTCTCGCTTGATCGTTTACGGCGGCAGTTGGTTAGAGCGCCAAGAAAATATCAAAACAATTCATGGCGAAGACAACAGTCGCACTCCGCTTGCAAAAGAAGTTGGAAAAAATTGGTACGTGAAACTTCCCGATTCAGAATGCGCACCCGCTCAAGAATTTATGACTCCACGAAAAGCTTTTTGGTCAGTTTTGAGAGACTCTTGGAGAGAAGTGTTTGCTGCTCGAGAAAATTTTAAGGAAAAAACTTTTGACGATGGGAGTTCTCGTTACTTCGATCTTCTTTCTCTAGAATACGAATACATGGAGCAAGATCTTTCGAGTCCTCCGGTGCGAGACTCCGCAAAAAAAGCGATCAAAACTGTGATCAGTAAATATCGCGAGTGAAGAATCTCAAGGAAGTGGCCCCTTAGACCGGCTCAAGGTCTAGCACCCCTTAGATCCAGACAAATTCTAAAAACGAATTAGACTGAGGCTCCGCCTTCATGAGAGGGTGAACGACCTCCCAAAGTTTAGATTTAATTGTGGTTTTCTCTCTACAATAGACAATTGGTTTGCCTCGGCTCGTAATTGTATTGGGGGGGAACACCAAAATGAATAAAACATTATTCTTATTACTGTCTGCTTTTGCAATTTCTGCACAAGCGAATATCACAACAGAGAAAGTCTCTTTGAGTACTTCTACGATGACGATCGAGAAACAAAATACTCGAAACGGTACTTTTTCACGACTCAACATGCCGGGCATTGAGCTCAACAAACATGTCGGCACACCTGAACTTCCAGTTCGCAGCCTTCTTTTACAAGGTCGACCTGGTGATATTAAAGTTCAGATGAAAACAACAAAGCTCGAGACTTTTGCGGGCTTAAAGCCAATGCCTGTTCAATCTCAGCCTTGCCGTTGCGACGTTCCGGAAAAACCTTTCCGTTTCAACGCGCAATCATATGAGACGAGCTCCGCTTACACCCTTAAATATTTAGGCGCGTTCCGCGGAACTCCAATCACTCGTCTTGATATTAACTTGGCCTATTACGATGCAAAAGCAAACAGCACAGTTTTCAGAACTGAGACTGAATTTGCATACGATGCTCCGGTTTACTCGTTTGAGTCTCGCGAGTACTCAGATTATTTGATCATCGCTCCAGCTTCGCTTGTTGAAGGGGTCAATAAGTTTGCGGATTGGAAGAGATCACGTGGTAACACCGTTCACATCGAAACATTAGCTGCGCCAAACAATACGTTGGCAGGCATCTCTGCAATGGTTAAGAGCTACTACACGGACAAGGGTGTTGATTTCGTAATCTTCGTTGGTGACGAATCCACAATTCCAATGTTCCAAGTGGACACAAGTGGTTCGTCTCGAACTCCGACAGATTTGAAACACTTTACAATGGACGGAGCGGATGACCATGTTCCTGACATGTTCTATTCGCGCATCGTCGCAACTTCAGCTATCCAAGCCGAATTCATTCTTAGTAAGGCGATCGAGTTTGAACAAAAAAGCTTTGAGAACATGAGCGGTCTTAAATCGATGATCGGGATCGCATCAAACGAAGGTTACAACCCTTCTGATGACGAATACGTGACTTCGATCGAGAATAAGTTCAAATCGGCTCTTGGAATCGAAGCGACTCATTACAAACAAAACAACTCAAATTCAAAACCATCGGAGCTCAATAAGAGCTTTGACAATGGGGCCGTTTGGTTAACTTATCTTGGCCACGGAAGTGGAACAAGCTGGCCAAGTATGTATCAGACATACACAACGTCTCACGTTCGCGGAATGAGCAATAACACTTCTGTGAAACCCGTGATCATTGATGTTGCCTGCATGAATGGTAAAATCACTTCGAGCTACCTTGGATCTTCTTTCATGAAAACAGATTCAAGAAGTCCATTTGGAGCCGTTGCCTACCTCGGTGGAACGGTAAACATCTCATGGCATCCGCCTGCAGTTATGGCTCGTGGCATCGCTTATGAGCACATTGATAAAAAGTTTAAGCACTTAGGCGAAGCGATCCTTGCTGGACAGCTTTACTTGGCTGCGAACTGGAACGACGAAGAAGACGTGATCGATAATTTCGAGTGGTACCACCTTCAAGGTGACCCTGGAATGAATATCGAATTCCAGTAAGTCAAAACTAAATTTGATTTTAAAAGCCTCGGGAAACCGGGGCTTTTTTTATGGCTCTAAGTGGATCTGACTATGAACTCAAAATCCTGGACTAGACCATTGTCTTTTAAAATCTTGATCAATCCCCTCCGATACGTTGGAATTTAAGTCATAGCAGTACACGGGAGGATTTATGATCCAAAAAATCGGGTTCTTACTAGCTTGCGGACTTCTCACTCTAGGCTCAATGACTTGGGCGGCATCTGGAAGCGGCCACTCTTTGAATTTTGGACTCTCGCTCATGTCTCCAACTCAGAAACATGTTAACTCTTGGATCGAATCCTTAGATAAAACAGGAACTAAAGAAGTGAGCGCCGGTTATGAGTTTTCTTTAGGGTACGAATATCGCTTTTCTGGTTCGATTTTTTCTATTTTATTCCGCCCTTCTTATTTCATGCAAAGTGCTAGCGGCGGGGGCGTAAAAGCAGATTTATCGGGGGTTACGGCCTTCCCAATGCTTCGACTCTACCCTCTTGAAAACAACTTTATTAAGTTTTTTATGCACATGGGGTTGGGTTACGGATCTTTGACGACCAAATTAGAAAATGACAGTGCAAGCGGCACCTTCGATGGAAGCACTTTCGGAGCAATGGCCGGCCTCGGAGCCCAATTCTGCTTTACGCCGTCTCACTGCGCAGTGGTAGAGGGAAATGCCCGTTATTTACCGATCGAGCGAAATACAGGGTCTTCTTCAGGAACCTTGGGTGGAGATATCACTCAAGGACGAGGCGAGCTGGAACTCAACGGAAAAGACTTAGGTACGAGCCTTTCAGGGATTCAGGGGATGCTCGCGTATAATCTGAACTTTTAAAATTCAAATCATAGTGCATGCGTCCTGACAGTCTTGGCGCACCCCGAACCCCCGAGACAGTGAACGTCACAGTCTCTTGTTTTAGGGTGTTCTACTTCTTCTTTAAGATAGCTTGCCTGTAAACTTTCCATTTCGAATCAATCCATTACAGAAGACTCGGTTTTTTCTATATAGTCCTTCCATCTTTAAGACTTAGGAAGGCCGCCATGCTTAATAAAATCGTATTTTT
>JBFWYS010000369.1:0-4448 GCA_050186175.1 Pseudobdellovibrionaceae bacterium | reverse complement strand
GAAGATATTGCAAGAAGACCAACGGATTTCTGCGCCAAGCTCAACAAGTGTTTCGATCAACACGGCTGTTTGGATTGTCATATGCAAGCAACCCGCAATTTTTGCACCTTTTAGTGGTTTTGTTTTTCCATATTCAGTACGCAAAGCCATAAGGCCCGGCATTTCTGTTTCTGCGATTGAGATTTCTTCGCGTCCCCAGCGAGCAAGCTCAGCGAAAACTTTTGGGTTCTCCATCGCTTCTTTGCAGACTCTGTAATCAGGTTGTTGAGTTGCAGTTTTAGGAACTTTCATCATTGCATCAGCTGTCGTCATTTGTGACATTCTTTCTCCCATGCCGAGGGTTAATGGATCTTAGGAACTATCTTTTTGATGAGTATTAATCAACAGTTAAAATTTCATATCCTTTATCTGTGATCAAGACTGTATGTTCAAATTGCGCGGAGAGGCTCTTATCCTCGGTCTCGTACCATTTAATAGTCGAATTCGGAATATCATACTCGATCATATCGGCTGTTGTCTCATTGAGCATGGGCTCGACTGTGATGCAGCGCCATGGAAGCAGTTGGTCTCCACGGCCTTTTTTACCAAAAGACGGGACAAAAGGTTCATCATGGAATTTACGTCCAATGCCGTGCCCACCAATCTCTTTAACAGTCGTATAGCCTCTACGAGTTGAATATTTATTGATCGCAAAACCAATGTCGCCCGTGAATGCTTTAGGGCCTACGCACTCGATTCCCACCATCATAGCTTCTTTGGCCGCCTCAACTAGTTTAGCCGCACTTTCGGAAACATTTCCGATCAAAAAAGTTCGAGAGGTGTCGCCATAAAAACCGTTAAGGACGCAGGTAATGTCGACGTTGATGATGTCGCCGTCTTTAATCACGGTTTCATCGGGAACCCCATGACAAATAATTGAGTTGATCGAGGTGCAAATAGACTTTGGAAAGCCGTTATAACCTAAAGGTGCTGGTTTGGCGCCATTTGAGAGTGTGTAGTCATGAACGATCTTGTCGAGTTCGTTGGTTGTAACCCCCGCTTTTACGAATTTTTCAATGTAGTTCAGGGTGCGCGCCGCTAGGGTGCAGACCTTGCGCATTTCGAGGATATCGGATTGGGAGAGGATCGGAGCCATAGATTTTGTATAGCCCGATTCTAGCTCTTCGCGCAATCGCATTTCAGCTCGGATATCAGATATCTTGATATCGGATATCTCGATATCAGAACGGATTACAGAGATCAGAACTCCGAATTCGCAAATAAAAAAAGCCTGGGATTAAACCCAGGCTTTTTGATCAATCTCGTTTAAGAGACTAACGGCTTATTTCAAGTGTTTAGAAACAAGTTTAGTCATTTCGAACATTGATACTGTGCCTTTTCCACCAAATACTGGCTTCAATTTGTCGTCAGAGTGGATCATGCGACGGTTTTTAGTATCTTGAAGTTTGTTCTTCTTAATGTAGTCCCAAAGTTTTTTAACAACTTGAGTGCGTGGAATTGGAGAAGAACCAACTACTGCAGCAAGGTCAGAAGATGGAGTAAGAGGTTTCATGAAAGCTGCATTTGGCTTTCTTTTTCCAGCTTTTGCCGTCTTTTTAGGAGCCGCCTTTTTAGTAGCAGTTTTTTTTGTAGCTTTTTTAGGAGCTGCCTTCTTTGTCGTTTTTTTAGCTTTCGCCATTTTTTATTTCCTCCGCATGATTGCGTTGTTGTTATTCGTTTTACCGACGAGGTCCAGTGTAACCAAGTCCTACGGCTTGTCCAAAAAAAAATGCATGTGACCGCATTTTTTTTTGAAAACCCTCATTTTCTCGAGCGAAAAAGGCGATTTCCCCCTCTAGAAACGCCTATTTTTTGACAAATTTGGATCATCAACACATTTGTACAGTTCGTATTTTTCCCTCTGAAAACACGGTTTTCCGGTCTCTCCCAGACGAGAAAGCAGGTTTGCACGGCCATTTTCCGAGGGAAAATCGAAAATTCTCGACTCAAAAAGTCGAAAATCCCCTCCGAAAAGCATTTGTGAGCCAAGAAAAGACCTTCGAAGACATTTTTGTGAAGCAACTTCTTAAAGACTTGTGGCCAAAACGTCAGCAAGTCTCCTCTTCGAATGACATTCAAGATTCCAGTCCCGCACATCTCGCCTACCTCATGGGTGAGGTTGAAGTGCTCTCGACCCCGAGTGTGCGAGGGCAGCAACACTATAGTAATGTGAAACTTAAGCCTGTGCCGCGCATTCCGCATGTGTTGAGCGAGGAACAGAAGAGGGCCTTTGCCTTTTTTAAGACGTATCTTTCAGATTTTTCAGAAGGGTTCACGGGCCGAGAATTGAAGAAGGCGTTTCGTATGTTAGCACGCCAGCTTCACCCAGATATGAGTGAGAGTAAGGACGCCGGTCTTTTTCTTTCTCTTCAGAAGGCCTATCAAGACCTGAATTCTGTATTCCGTACGTGAATTCATGGGACTAAATCCCAAATAAAAAAGGTCACCCGAAGATGACCTTAATAGAACGAATTGTTTAAAAACCTTATTAATCTCGATGCGGGATCAAACTCAAGTTTGACCCGACGTACTTATTTCCCTTGATAAATCCTCCACCATCTCCGTAAAACTCATTCAGCTCTCCATGTGTGGGAGCGCAAATAGCTCCGATAGCCTGATAGTGTTCCTTTCCGCTTTCATCATCTACAGCCGACATATCCATACGAACGCAAATCTTTGAGTTTCTAATAGTCACTGCTAAATTAGGAGAAAATCTGTAATTCTCGTACCGCTTAGTTAGATGCGCACTCCCTATAAAACTACCCCCATCTACACTTTCGATCAAAGAGACTTCTAGAACCTCAGGCTCGGTTCCTGATTGAACACAATTGTCGTATCCATCGTATCCATCCCCATTCGTACAAATCATAAAAGAAACTGCCACATCAAATTTAACTGATTGAGCAGTCGCAAAAGCATTTGCTGAACACAAAACGATTAAGAGTCCCAGTAACAACTTCACAAAAACCTCCATGATTAGTGAATTTAATCCTGATCAGTTTTTTGGGGGTTATCAAGAGATATCTGAAACTCGAACGAACAATGCCGCACCTTTAACAATGCGGCATTTAAAAATTTATCTTTAGCTTTACAAACTACTGCGGTAGCGGACGGAAGCGGATTCGCTTTGGAGCCCAGTCTTCGCCGAGACGCTTTTTGCGGTCTTCTTCGTAATCTGTGTAATTTCCGTTGAAGAAGTTCACTTGGCTGTCTCCCTCGAACACGAGCAAGTGAGTGCAGATACGATCTAAGAACCAGCGATCGTGCGAGATCACCACTGCGCAGCCACCGTACTCGAGCAGGGCTTCTTCGAGGGCGCGCATGGTGTTTACGTCCAAATCATTTGTTGGCTCATCGAGGAGCAGCAGGTTTGAACCTTCTTTTAACATCTTCGCCATGTTCACACGGTTGCGCTCGCCACCTGAAAGTGTTCCCACCTTTTTCTGTTGATCCGATCCGTTGAAGTTAAACCAAGAAACAAAAGCACGTGAGTTCACCTCTTTGTTTCCGAGTTGGATATTGTCGTGCCCACCCGAGATTTCTTCCCAAACAGATTTGTCGGCGTTAAGAGTGGCACGCGTTTGATCGACATATGCCATCTTCACCGTGCTTCCAACGTTAAACTCGCCGGCATCTGGCTTTTCTTGTCCTGTGATCATTCGGAAGAGTGTTGTTTTACCAGCACCGTTCGGCCCTACGATTCCAACGATTCCTCCGCGAGGGAGCGAGAAGTTCAAATTATCGAATAACAATTTATCGCCGTAAGCTTTTCTTACGTTTTTCGCTTCTACAACAACATCACCTAAACGAGGTCCAGGAGGGATATAGATTTGCAACTCCTGAAGTTTTTCTGGAGTTGGTTCTTTTAACAGGTTCTCGTAGGCAGAGAGCCGAGCTTTTGCTTTTGCATGACGGCCTTTGGCTCCTTGCCGAATCCAATCTAGCTCGCGCTCAAGAGTTCGAGTGCGGCGTTGCTCGGCTTTTTCTTCATTGGCCATACGTTTGTCTTTTTGCTCGAGCCAGGACGTGTAATTCCCTTTCCAAGGAATTCCTTCACCACGATCGAGCTCCAAAATCCATCCGGCAACATTATCCAAGAAATAACGATCATGCGTGACCGCAATGACAGTTCCAGGGAACTTCGCTAAATATTGCTCAAGCCATGAAACAGATTCTGCATCCAAGTGATTTGTCGGCTCGTCGAGTAACAAAATATCCGGATTGCTCATAAGCAAGCGGCAAAGAGCGACACGACGCTTTTCTCCTCCAGAGAGATTCATCACTGGCAAATCGCCATCTGGGCAGCGAAGAGCATCCATAGCGATTTCGATTTTTTGATCGACTTCCCATCCGCCCAAGACTTCAATTTTTTCTTGAACTTGGCCCTGCCGCTCGATGAGTTTTTCCAT
>JBFWYS010000368.1:0-4449 GCA_050186175.1 Pseudobdellovibrionaceae bacterium | reverse complement strand
GTGCGGTCTTAGCGTAGTTGGTAGCGCGCTTCCTTGACATGGAAGAGGTCACTGGTTCAAATCCAGTAGATCGCACCATTCTTCGGTTCTTCTCTGGCTCTTCTCTCTAACTGAGGCTTGTATCTTGAATTATTTGTTTTCTCGCAACTTCAGAATAACTAAGCACTCCCTGAATTAACGCCTTTGGATCGAGTGGTTTAACGAAGTGGTCATTACAGCCGGCATTTAAACATCGTACTCGCTCTTCTTTAAATGCATGCGCTGTGAGGGCGAGGATCGGTTTTTGATATTGCATTTTTCGCAGTTGTCGGGTGGCTTCATAACCGTCGACTTCTGGCATTTGAATGTCCATGAGAATCACGTCGAAATTTCCGGCCCTTGCTTTTTCCACGCCTTCTCGACCATTGTTTGCGAACTCGACCGTTCCTCCCGCTTTTTTCAGGTAACGACTAATGAGGATCTGATTGTCTTCACTGTCTTCGACAAGAAGAATACTGATGCCTTTAAGCGGCGTTGCATTTGTAGGGAAGCTCGCTTGCGCCTGAACTTTTGTGGGTTCAAACAATTCCTCGAATCCCAAATCAAAAATCATTTCCTGCGGAGAGCTTTCTCCCGGATCAATCGTGAGTCTAAAAGTGCTACCCGAGCCGGCCGTTGACTCTAACAGGCAAAGATCCCCACCTAAACCAAGAGCTAATTTCTTAGAAAGCGCAAGTCCCAAACCTGTGCCTCCGAATTTGCGGCTCGTCGAGGAATCAGCCTGAGAAAACGGCTTAAACAATTTGTGAACCTGCGCTTGCGATATTCCTACGCCTCGATCTTTGACGTCAATAGCGAGCAGGGTTTTTCCATTTTCTTCGAGAGTTGAAAGAGAAATTTTAATCTCGCTCTTTTCACTGAATTTGATCGCGTTCCCAATTATATTTACCAAAATCTGTTTCAAACGCATTCTGTCGGAGAGAATTGTTTTGGGAATGCCGGTTACGGCCTCAAAGTTCAGAGTTAAAAGCCGATTTCGAGCCTGCGGTCCAAGTAAACTATGGACATCGGCGACCAGACCCACAATCTCAAAACGTTCTTTTTCTACGATTAATTTTCCGGCTTCGATTTTTGAAATATCAAGAAGGTCATCAATCAAGTTTGCCAAATGCTTTCCATTTCTCTTAATTTTCGCAAGGCACGCAAGACGATCCTGTTCTTCGCCCGCACTAAGAGCCAGGTCAGTAAACCCCAGAATCGCTCCAAGCGGAGTCCTAATCTCGTGACTCATATTTGCTAAGAAATTTGTTTTTGCTTTGCTCGCCTCAACAGCCTGATTTCTGGCTGCAATAATTTCTTGTTCGGCCTGACGCAGGTCCGTAAGATCAATGCCCATGACAACAACACCTGCGACTTGATCGGCATCGTTAAAGTCCGGCTTAAAATTAATTTGCAAAAATCGTGACTGACCATTTAGGCCGACTTTAGTTTCGAAGTTCAAAGACTCTCCACGCAAGGCCCGGGCCAAAGCTTTTCCGAACAAAGCGACTTCGTCTTTGGAAATAAAATCTTCCATTCGTAACTGACCGTCGCGAATTCCTTCAAGACCATACCACTGTTTGAAAACTTCGTTCGAAAAAACCAAACGATGATTGCGATCGATGTAGGCCATCAGCGCAGGTACGGAGTTGAGAATCAGCTCCAAGTGCTGTTCATTCTTTTTTACTTGATCGCTATACTTGTAATGCGAGGTCAAGATCTGATACACCAGCCACGAGAGCAAAATACCGAAAATAAAAATCACGGCCGGGACAAAAACGTTTCTCGAGTGAAGGAAAGCTGGTGTTCCCGTGGCTGACACCACCCAAGTCTGATTGCCAACTTGTATTGTTTTTTCAATTAAAAATTCAGGATCCCAGAGAGACCTTTGACTTGTCATCCCCGATTGAAAAAGGGTCTTCGCTTGATTGGCATTCTGATGATCAAAAACCGTTACCACCACATCCCGATTGATGATCTCTCGTTCCCAAACAGCTCTAAAAAACCTCTCACTCTGAACGATGGCAAAAAGATATTCATTGGGGCTGGCAATCAGAGCCCCTTTACCGCGCTTTAAAGGAACCAAGGCGACAAATCCACTGTTCTCAGTGTAGTTCGTATCAATATCTTTTCCACCGAGCTGAATTTTTCCCGTCAACACAGGTTGACCCGTCATTTGTGCAACCTTGACAGCTTGATGAACTTCTTCCTCATTCAAAATCTGTGGCAAATCGATGTCGGGTCCAGAGCGCCCGAAAACATCAAAGTATCGAACCGAAAACGTATTGCTGCGTCCTACCTTAATCACTCCCATCTCGACCAAGCCAGGATAGTTGCGAAGCGGATCCACGTTTTCCATAAAAATCTGGAATTTTTTTTTGTCTACATTTCTTTGAGAATTAAAAAAACCTTGAGTCTGTGTAAGAAGTTTTAGGTAAAATTGTGCACGTGTTTCAATTCTTCCGATCAAAAACGAACTCACCGTTTCAAATCGATCGACTTCGCCGCGAGCAGCATGCCTCCACGACTGAAACGTACTCAATAACGTGAGCACGATTCCAGCTACAAGAATAAGACTCGCGACTCTGGATTTACCCATTTTGATTTTCCATTTCAATTAGTCCTGTCTCATAGAATTCAACTTTGAAACTCTCTTGTCTACCGTCTATTTCCTTAGAGGCTATAAATAGGTTCTCGGGGCAAAATGTGTTTAAAACTTCAAATTTTATTACATTTTTGACATTTATTGCTGACAAAATCATTTTTTTTGCTTGCAATGAATCATGCCATGGATTTTGCAGCTTTTTCTAATCGCATCACCATCATCCGCATTTTTCGAAAACTATAGTTCTACTTTAATTGGAGAACAGTCTGCCGGAATGGGTGGCGCCTACACAGCGGGCACCAAAGATTCATCCGCATTGGGCTATTATAATCCTGCAGGCTTTTCGCGTCTAGAAAGATCGAGCATTTCTGCTTCGATCATCGTGTTTAAAAAAGTTGAAACTGATTACGCAGCAGAGAGCGATATTGTTTCGGCGGGACTACGTGCCAATCAAGGTTTTTTTCAATCTCAACCCACCTCAGGCACAAGCGTCATTCGTTCTCGGTTTGGTAATTTTGCACTGTCTTTTTTAGGACCCGATTTTAGTACGTTTGGTGGCGAAGTGCAGATTTCCGATACGAATACCTCGCTCCTCAACTACCGAGATATATCTCAGTGGATGGGGGTTTCGTATGCGAAACCCGTCACCGAAACACTAGACGTCGGAGTTTCCCTTTTCTATACAGCTAGACAAATGCAAAAAATCGTCACCGATCGAACCATCGTTTCTGCCGATTCAGCACGAATTTTCAACAGCGAAAAAGTTTTAACAGCAAATTCGATCGTGCCTATTCTCGGAATCCAATATCGGCTGGGTGAAGCCACTCTGCTTGGAGTTAGCTACCGGAATATGGGAGTTCGTGTGAGTGGCTCAGCTTCTTACTACTCAAACTTTTACGAAACCGGCGGCACGGTCGCACCAGAAAAAAGATACACAAAAATGGTTGCTTTAAGTCGAATTCCAGAGCGATACGCGCTTGGAATCGCACATCGATTTCCCTACGATATTCTTGTTCATCTGGACGTTATTTATCATCCTGGTTTTACAGAAAATGATGTTAAACAACCTGAAGCCCGAGAGGTTATTCGCCGAAAAAGTATTACCAATTACGCTCTTGGTTTAGAAAAAGAAGTCGTCGATAAGGTGAACTTCCGGTTCGGAATTTTTACGGATTACGCTGCTGTCAAAAACCCCTCATCCAAATCGGGATTTCAGCAGACGACTTCAATCAACAAATGGGGCTTCAGTGCAAATCTCTCTTATCAAGAAAATCCTTCGGTGGCTTATGTTTTTGGGGGTTATTATGTCGGTGGAACTGGAAAAGCCGTGGAACGAGTCGATCATGAGTACCAAGAACTAACTGTTCAAAATCAGACTTTCACGATGCTGATTGGAACTTCGTATTTCTTCTAAAAAATATCTTTGCCAAATCGAAGCGACTTCAGCCACAGAGATTCTGGGACGATAGTTTTCAACTTTATCAAACTTCCCTTTTGTAATTCCACAGGCCGAAATCCACTGAAAAGGCTCGAGGTTATTTTTCACATTGATAGAAATTCCGTGCATGGTAACGCCACGTTTAACACGAATGCCGATAAAAGCTATTTTTCCGACCTCTGTGAATACACCAGTAATTCCTTCTTTTTTTAAAATAGGAATTGAAAACCAAAGAAGAGTTTTAGTAATAGAATTTTCTAGAAATTCGATATAATCGCGAATTGATAAATTTATTATCCATAAATCAATAATATGTATACAAAAAATTTTGCCTGGTCAATGTAGTTTTACCAGAACACCCCACTCAATTTTGGCCTGATTCCAGACT
>JBFWYS010000367.1:0-4470 GCA_050186175.1 Pseudobdellovibrionaceae bacterium | reverse complement strand
ATTTTAGGGTCTTTGGATGAATCCTAGCATCATCAGGGTTCTTTACGATTTTCGATAGTGTTCCATCAAAATCAAATGCAAATAAGGTGCGGGTAAAACACACTGACTCCAAAAATCTAAGACCGTTGTTTGAAAAAAGATAAATCATGTTTCTTGCGACGACCTCAAAATTAAATCCGAGTTACCGAATTTTCCGATAAACCGGCTTTGCTGACGAAGCCTTGCCGCATCCATCAACATTCTTCCGGCCCATCTATAAACGTTAAATTCTTGGATCAATCCCCTCATGCTTCGCATACGATCCCGTTGCTCATGCTCAGACATTTCAAGAGCTATTTTAAGTGCTAAAGCACATTGATCAATACTATAGGGGTTGACAATAATCGCTTGAGGCAGTTCTCGGGAAGCGCCCGTGAACTGACTTAAAATCAGAACACCTCGCTCATCATCGCGGGCGGCTACATACTCTTTCGCTACTAAATTCATTCCATCATGAAGGCTGCTTACAAAGCACAATTCCGATGCACGAAAGTATTCGTAGACTTGATCTGGCTCGTGATGTTCTATCTTTAGGCAAATCGGCTCATATCCTTCTCTTGAATATTTAGAGTTGATTTTTCTGGCAAGCGAGCGAACTTGCGACTCAAACATCTGATACTGCTCAATTGAAGATCTACTAGGGGCTGCGATCTGAACAAAAGTGAATTTTCCAATCCAACTTGGATTCAACTCAAGAAAACGATCAATCGCCATAAATCTTTCTAAAATGCCTTTAGTATAGTCGAGTCTATCAACACCAATACCCAACTTCCTATCTACTGGAAATCCGTTTAAACTTCGAATATTACGGCGACAAGCCGCTATCGGCTCTTGGGTAGCAAGCCATCTAGCCGGCCATTCAATTGAAATCGGATACCGATTCACAACCGTTAATTTTCCACCATAAGAAATACTCGATGTCTCTCGATCAATTCGACTTTCAATAAAACGATCCACAGTATCTATAAAGTTGTTGCAGTGGAACTGTGTATGGAAACCGAGAATACTACTACCTAACAAGCCATCTAAAATTTCATCTCTCCATGGACATATTCCAAAGGCCTCTGGATTAGGCCAAGGAATGTGCCAGAAAGTAATAATCGTGGCGTTGGGCAATTCTTTTTTTATCAGTCTAGGCAAAAGAGCAAAGTGATAATCCTGCACCAAAACTACAGGGTTGTCTGTCTTGGCCTCTTCAATAACTGTCCTCGCAAATTTTTCATTTACTGCTACGTATTGTTTCCAATCTTCAGCCCTAAAAATTGGGCGCGTATGCGCGATATGGCATAATGGCCAAAGACCTTCATTTGAAAATCCATAATAATAACCCTGCTCTTCTTCCTTTGTTAACCACACTCGTCTAATTTGATAAGAGGGACTCTCTGGAGGAACATTAACACGATCATGTTTATCTACAACTTCACGATCTGCATTTCCCCCGCCGTGCGCGATCCAAGTGCCAGAGCAGGCCCGCATAACAGGCTCTAGCGCTGTCACAAGACCGCTAGCTGGCAATTGTACCTCGATCAGCCCATCTTTTTTAGTGTGAATGTAGGGTTCCCGATTGGAAACAATCAAAATTTCGTCGCCCGCAAGTTCGCCCTGAAGTATATCTTTTAGAACTTTTGGATTCCAAGCGATTTGACTCTCATCTCTTGCTTTTCTATCTGTCTCAAGCTCACGAACCAATGCACGCAAATCTTTTGCAATAGGTTTTAATTCAGGGACTGCAACACTTCCTACCGAACGGATTAACCCTTCTCCGCGAATAATAGATTGAATTCCTTTAATCCATCCTTTGAGACTTAATTGTGCGACAATCACAGTCAAAACGGAAATCAGTATCGCAAGAAGAACAAAGAAGTAAAAAACAAACCATTTTGTATCATTGCTTCGCCTTTCAACAAAACTCATGTCATGAACGAGCACAACGCTACCAAGAACTTTGCCATTTTCGTCCAAAATAGGTTCATAAGCCACATGCAGAAGACCCGAAGGAGAAGCTACAGTCTTTTTGATCGATTCACTTTTATCAAAATTATCTTCGCAATTCAGCAAGTCTGGAAATGTTTGAGTTTTCACAACCATCTTATTCGAGATGTCACACAAACCTAAAGCATAGAGTCGCTCATCCTGAATCATTTTGCTAAAAAGTTTGGTGATTTTTACGTCTGAGTTCTCTTGAATATAGGAGGCGAGAGGATCGTGAATGGTGCTACTTAAAAGTTGGATGCGCATATCAAGGTCTCGCGAGAACCACTTTAAGGTAAGACTATCAATCAAAGGCACCACTCCGTATGCCACGATTCCCAATACAATCATCAAAGGAAGAACAAATCGTAACGACAATCTCATGTTTAAAGCATATTCTTACTTTACTTTGATATCAAACTAAAATAAGATTTTTTTTATGTATCAACTTGGACTTATTGGTAACTGCCAATCTTCAGCACTCATTGACAAAGCCGGTTCGATTGGGTGGCTATGTTTGCCGCGCCCAGACAGCCCGCCAGTTTTTGGTAAAATTCTAGATCATGACGGAGGACATTTTTCGATTGCTCCGGCCGGGACTTTTAATTCTCAACAAGCTTATCTTCCCAATACAAATATCTTAGTCACAAAAATGTTTTGTGAAGACGGAAGCGAATTTAAAATCACCGATTTTTGTCCTCGTTTTGAACAGCATGGTCGCATGTATAGACCTATGTCAATTTTCCGCATTGTTGAGCCGCTCAAAGGAACACCCACAATCAAAGTGTCTTGCCGTCCGGTTATTGGCTGGGAAAAAGAACTTGCTACACCCATTCGAGGCAACAGCCACATAAAATATGAAATTCGTGGTGACACTCTAAGAGTCGTTACGAATATGTCGCTTACCTATCTTTGCGAGGAAACATCTTTCACGCTCCGGGAAAAAATTTATTTTGGCATCACTTGGGGAACCGGCATCGAAGATGATCTAGGAAAAGTAGCGAATGATTTTTTGGATCGCACTCAACAGTATTGGCATACCTGGGTGAAGCATTGTTCAATTCCCACTCTATTTCAGCAAGAAACAATACGCTCCGCCTTGGCGCTTAAATTACATTGTTATGAAGACACCGGCGCCATACTTGCCGCTCTGACTACGAGTCTTCCTGAAGAGGCTCATCAAGAAAGGAACTGGGATTATCGCTACTGCTGGCTGAGAGATGCTGCATTTGTTCTTTCGGCATTTCACAACCTTGGACATTTTGAAGAAATGGAAGGTTTCATTAAGTTTCTTCTAAACCTCGCTCATAAGTATGAGCACTCTAAAGAAAAACTAGCGCCCGTATATGCGCTTGACCAAACGCTGCCCCTTCCCGAGCTGATCCATATGAATTGGCAAGGATTTCAAGGCACTCGTCCCGTTAGAAGCAATAACCAGGCAGCAGAGCATGTGCAAAATGACGTCTACGGCGAAGTGATTTTGACCCTAGTACCTATCTTCTTCGACGAACGTTTCCAGCACTTGCGTACCCCAGAGCTTGAAGAACTCCTAAAGACGCTAACTAACTTATGCATAAACAATATATCAAAACCCGATGCTGGCTTGTGGGAATTTCGGGATGGCTGGCGAGAACATTCTTTTTCCAACCTCATGTGTTGGGCCGGAATCGAGAGAGTCATTCGTATTAAGGAAAAGGGATTCTTAAAGACACTCGATACGCCCCCCCTTTTAGTGGCACAAGAAAAAGTTAAACAAGCAATTGAAGGAGCCGTAAAAGAAGGCTCTTTGAGAAATGGCCCTAAGGACGATAGTTTTGATGCCGCTCTCTTGCTTCTTCCTATTCTTAGATTTCCTGATTATGAATTAAATAAAAGAACCGTCGCTCAAATTGCCGAAAAATTGCATCTTGAATCAAGTGATGGCGCGAAAGGTTTTTTGTATAGGTATATAAGGAATGATGACTTCGGCTCACCAAAGTCTGCTTTTCTTATTTGTTCCTTCTGGTTAGTTCAAGCACTCGCAAAAACAGATGAAAGCGAACGTGCCACTAAGATCATGGCTAATGTAATTTCGTCCGCAAATGAATTAGGGCTTTTTTCAGAACATTTTATTCCAGATCAAAAAATGCAAACAGGTAATTACCCTCAAGCGTACTCCCATGTAGGCCTCATCAATGCTGCATTTTCCGTGAGCCCAAGCTGGAGCGAAATCCTTTGAATGACCAAAGAGCCTCAATTACCGCTGAACTTAAGTTAACGCTCGCCAACTCACGATCATCTGGCGATGCCTTAATACTTCAAGTTCTCGAACTGTTGGTCAGGAACCTACGGGGGACATGGGGAGCCTACTGGATAGAAGATAAAAAATCCGGACTTCTTCGATTTAACCAAGACTGGCACATTTCAAATTTTGATGTCACTGGACTGGACGGAAATCTCAAGCAAAGAACTTTTGAGTCG
>JBFWYS010000366.1:0-4473 GCA_050186175.1 Pseudobdellovibrionaceae bacterium | reverse complement strand
CTTGGTCACTATTTCAAGGGTCAGAAGTCTCTGCGAAACGTGATCAGCCTTTTTTCTCCGATCTTTGTGTGGACCACAATTTTAGCTCTGGCTCCCCTGCAAATATCCCTCACAGTTCTGGCACCTGCGGTTGTTCTTTATATGATTGCTGTTGAGGTCATTAATTTTCCTCATCACCTCGGTCTTCCACAGTCAAAGGGCGACGCTAAACTCCCTGCATGGGAACAACATCAAACAGCCCGTAGCTGCATTTATCCTGAGTGGTTTGCTAAATTTTTTGCTCTTAACTTTAACTACCACATTGAACATCACATGTTTCCGGATGCCCCTTGGTACTATCTCGATAAATTGCACTTGGAAGTAAAAGAAGAACTCAAGAGTCTCTACAATACAGATCCACAATTTGCATGGATCTTAAACAATAGACCTAAAGATCTTGCTGATGTGCTGATCACAGCAAAGTCAGACGAATCTCAAAAACAAGCCGCATAATTTTTATACGAATTGAATATTAAAAGCGTCAGCACCTTCAGCCGCGATCTGCGCCTTTGAAGTGACGACCAAGCCTTTTACAACACCCGGAGCATTTGCATCCTCTAAAGATCCGATATTCTTAAAATCAACGAAGATCGCTCGCGGAACAAAAGGTTCTGTTTGTCCCGTATTGTAGGTCTCACGAAGAATATGACGAGGAGTCTCGAATTTTTTGATAGAAACATACTCCCTCATCACGATATTGACATGAGCGTTCATATCGTCGATCACGCGTTTGGGGCGCTCCCAAAGTACATACCACTCATGCACAGAGAGATCTAAAAGAGAGTATCCAGAGTATTTAAAAAAGTTAAGACTACGGTAAAGCTGAATCATATTTTCACCGTAAAGCTCAATCAAAGAGTCCTTATCAAGTGAAGCCCAAAATTCTGAACTCATTCTAAGACCATAAAAATCAAGAGCTCGGCGTAAAAATTTAACTTCGATATCTTCCATCGGGTTTTCAACTTGGCCTTCTCCTGCCACTGGTTGAATGAAACTGCACCAAGTTTCGAAAGAAGTAATAATTCCTTGCTTATATTCAAATGGAATTTCTTTTAATTTGCGAATTGAACTTACAGAGGAAACACGAACATCATAACCATAGTGAGTAAGAAGATCCGAGAATTTGGCCAGGGTGTTTAGTAGCTTTAAGTTGACGGGATCTAAAAGCAGATCCGAAAAATCCAAACCTTCCTGTTTGTATTCGTTGAGTATTTGTAATGCACCCATGTTCTCTTTCCGCAAAATCTCAAAACGAGACTTTACTGGATTGGCTTCCTGCCATATCTAGGTATTCGAAATCTATGCCACCTATTATCTAAAAACGGACAGCCCCCGAGTAGACTCAGGTGTCAAAAAAAGCGACAAAGCTTCGTCGAACGCACACCCCTAGCTAACTTTTTTGCCTTTACCTTTACGAGGCCCAAAGAATTTGACCTGAAGATCTTGCTTTACTTGCTCAATAGAGACTTTAAGTACAACGTCGTATAAATCCTCTAATTTAACTGAGTACAAAGAGCAGAGCTTTTTAATAGTATCTATTGGGGGCTGAGAAATTCCTCGTTCCCAGTTTGATATAAACTGAGCAGACGAGTATCCCAAACTTCGAGCGACTTCCATTTGGGTAAGGTCAGCATTAATTCGTTTTGTTTTCAAAAATTCACTTAAGCTATCTTCTTTTTTCATGGTCTTAGTCTTCCCTTTACAAAACATTACTTGAATAAGTAATTATTACGCGACAGTTCAAAAAAAATCAAGAGTTCCCCTATTTTGTAGTGGCACCGAATAAACATTTCACTGTTTATTTAATTCATTTAATGGGTGATTACAAATTTAGCCATAGTTTGATAAAGCGCATCTTTATCAATAGGCTTGGCTATATGGTCGTCAAAACCTCCTCTCAAGCACCTTTCACGGTCTCCTTTCATAGCATGGGCCGTTAAAGCCACGATAGGCCTAGTGTATTTCTTAGAGCGCAGCTTGTGCGTAGCTTCAAAACCGTCAATTCCCGGCATTTGTACATCCATAAAAATTAAATCATATGAGTCGGATAAAGCTTTCTTAATGCCCTCAGATCCATCGACTGCGACCTCCACCCGGGCCCCAGTTTTTTCAATAAACCGACTGATAAGCTCCCGTCCGTCAGTAGAATCATCTACCACCAACACTTTTAAGGAATGTAAATCAATGGCCTCCTTGGAACTCTTCGAAATCTCGAAATTAAAAGAGCTAATTTTTTCCTCGAGAGCCAGTTTTTTTGCAGGAACGGTAAACAAAAATGAACTGCCTTTTTCATGCTGACTCTCGAGTAGCTTGAGGTCCCCGCCTAGGGTTCGAGCCAGCCTCCTCGAGTAAAACAACCCTAAGCCGGTGCCTCCAAAACGTAGAGCCGTTGAAGGTTCTGCCTGCGCAAAAGGCTGAAACAATTTTTTTTGCTGTTCAGGCGTAAGACCGATTCCCGTGTCTTTGATAGTAAAACTAAAAGTAACAAGCTCCTGATTAACCTCTTCACAACTGATTTCCAGGATCACTTCACCACTCTCCGTAAATTTAAACGCATTGCCAATTACATTTACAAGAATTTGACGAATCCGGGCTGGATCTGAAATGGCAGTATCTGGGATAGACGCCTCATCTTTTTTGACAATTTTAAAATCAAACCCTTTTCGCTGAGCCTGAAGCGAAAACAAAGAGCTTAAATCTCGAACTAAGTCATCAATAGAAAAATCAACCTCTTCGATATTCATGAGATCAGACTCAACTTTAGAAAGATCTAAAATTTCATTTACGATCTTAAGGAGCTGCTTGCCATTTCGAGTGATTGTTTCGAGAGAAGCCAGGTGCTCTTTTTTTAACCCTTCGGCTTCAGAGAGTAAATCCGCAAAACCCAACATCGCTGCCAGCGGTGTGCGAATCTCGTGGCTCATATTTGCTAAAAAAACGCTCTTCGATTTATTCGCCTTGATCGCCTTCTCGTAAAATCTGCCGTTTTCTATCGCCCTTGAAATTCTTTTTGCAAAGTCTTCGGCCACGCTCAATTCGACATCGGAAAAAATGCTCTTCCGGCTCGACAAAAAAGTAATAGCACCCAAAATTTCGGTATCCGCAATTAAAGGAATGACGGCGGCTGACTTTAGGTTGGTCGGAAATTCAAAAGGTTCTTCTTGCAAAGAAATTTTGTTTAAAATCTCTTCTTTTTCGCCGGCAATAACCTGCGAGGACCGCAGCTTAACCATCTTGCTAAGTCCTTGATGAGAGTCTAAACAAATTGGGCTCCTTCTTTTTCTGAGTTCAACTTTGGTTTTTTTATCCGGTTCTCTGTGAGCTACGACGAGCTGATTGAAGTGAGATTCACAGTCCACCAAGTCGATCAGGCACCATTCAGACAGATAAGCAACAGCGAGCTCCGCTATTAAAGGTAAATGAGACTGGCAATCCAATGAAGAGCTCATAACGGAACTAGCTTCAGCTAAAAATGCAAAATGCTGTAAGGACGGCGTTTTAACCACGATTCACAACTCTTTTATTGATAAACTAGATATCGTTTATTAATAAATCGCCACAAAATCAACGACTTTTTGTTTATTATAAAAATAATGACTTAAATGAAACATTCAAGTCATTCACTTTAGAGTCTTGGTAAGCGGAATATTCCCTTTTTAGGAGATGAAGAGTGGTGATCAAAAGATCCTGAACAAAGAATCCCGTCCGCAGGAATCTGAAAAACCTCAATAGAGCCGGCAGGAAAAGGGATTCTTTCAAATCGGTTTGCTACTTGAAAACCCTGAGGAGTCGCAAGAATCATATCATTGGGCATATTTCGCTCAAGGTCCTCAGCTAAAACAATCGGATCAAAATCGACCATCACACGATAACCATAGTTTGTATTTACAAGTTTTCCGCCCCTTCTTAACAACCTTGTAACGTGAGCAGCAAGGCTAGAAGATCCCGGCCGTTCCTCAAAACAACCTCTCGGGCCTGTCGGCATAAAAGCTAAATCTGCCAGGCTGAGATCGCTCGGCCCTCGCTCGACTTCTTCTTCTTGTCGTTCTTGGGTGGCAAGAGCTTCTAAGAGATCAGATTTGTCGGCGCTTGGATTCATTGATTTATAAATCGAAATCCCCGCGGCGACTATGGCGGCAGAATTGGAGCTTCCACGATACTCTTCTTTTTTTTCAGTCTTAATGGAAGAAGGAGCCCAGAATTCTGGTTTTCCCATTTCAGGAGATCGAGACGAGCGCTCTGAATCTGTTGCTCCCACTGTAATAACGCCGGGATTGTCTGCGGGATTTAAAAGAGTTTCCTCGGCTGTAGCGCTTTTAGAAACAATTGGATCTCCATCAATCGTGATCCGCAATTGATCTTTAGACGTAAAGTTTGTGCTTTTCGCTTTGACCCGAATAAAATAGGTTCCAGGTTTCACTTCAACCTGAATCG
>JBFWYS010000365.1:0-4488 GCA_050186175.1 Pseudobdellovibrionaceae bacterium | reverse complement strand
AGACCGCACTATAGAAAAGATGCGATTAAGTTAACGGATTTTGGAGGGCTTGGCAAACAGCCTTCGGTATTCGCTGGTTTTGCGACGCGCAAACTAAGAGTCATTTTGTCCCAAGTTTTTCGAAGTATTTGGGGAGAAAAGGCTCATTCGGTGAGCCAGAACTATTCTAGTTCATTCTTGGACCGGCGCTTTTTTTGCTGCTTATATATAGGTCGTGGGAGGGCTTTATGAGATCTAAAATAGAATGCTCTTTATCTCCTGAACTGATCAGTGTCGATTTTTCAGCTAAACTCGAAGAAGCTTACCAAATTATGCGGAACAATTGGATTCGGCATTTACCAGTGACCAATAGCTGGAGTGAAATTGTCGGGATCCTTTCGGATCGGGATCTAATGCGAGCCGCGAATTCCCAAATCTATGCTTCAACTCCGATGCATTGGGAGAAACTCGAATTTGATCCGCAACGAGTTGTTGGTGATTATATGACCAGCCCCGTGCGCTCTTTCGATTCAGAAACCGCAACAGACAGAGTCATTGTTGAAATGATTTCAACAAAAACATCCGCATTTTTGATCACAAAAGATGCCAAGGTCATTGGAATCGTTACTACCGAGGATATGCTCAAACTGCTGCACCATATATTACAAGAGAGTGGGTCGCGGTGGCCTGCGAAGCTGGAAAATTTTTTTCTGAGCCCTTTGGTTCAACGGACCTCTCAAATGGTCAGTGACATGGGTATTTAGTACAAAACTGCCTAAAAGAAATGCTTCAAATTAGTGTCTAAATGGCCAAATAAACTGTGCAATACAATGCATTAGCGTTTGTTAGATGGCACAGGCGTTGCTAAACATCTACTGTGAGACCAGTTTGGCCCCAGGGGGTACGTGTGGGTTCGGCTGGTAGACTTTAAACAATAGTTAACAATAACACCTGTTCGAGGGAGATCATAATGAAGACAATTTTATCCGCTACAGTTTTGCTTGCGCTTGTTGGATCAATCGCATCAGCACAAACAATGGCCTCACCAGCGGCACCAGCCGTTGCGACAACAACAACAACGACAGCTGCGACAGAAGTTAAAGCTGCAAAAAAATGGTCAGGAACTTTGTCATTAAACCCTGAGTTTGCAGCTGCGGGCGCAAACCGTTTGGGAGTTGATAACAAAGCAAAGCGTGGTTCGGTCTCTTCGGAAAACTACGTTGCGGGTTCTTATAAAATCACTGACAAAACGACTCTTTCTTTACGTCAGTATTTTTACAACGATTATAATTGGGCTGCTGAAGAGCGGGCTGAACACAGCTACCTCAGTGCTTTGACTCCAGTTGTTTCCACTCGTATCGGTGGAATCGCCGGATCTAAAGACATCAACTTGCAAGGTCGTGTTTACCTCGGAACGGGCGAAGACTTCCGAGACATGCACTTAGGTGCCATGTACTTGGGAGTGGTTGATGTTCCTTGGGAAATCACGAGCAAGTTAACTTTGAATTACGGTTTTGTTCCCCAAGCTTACGGTTTCTGGGACCAGGATACTGAGATTCGCTTGTTAAATGCAGGAACTGCCACTTACCAAATCACAGATAAAATCAGCATCGCTCAGAACATCGGTTGGAGACCATGGTTTGACAGTATTGGCCAAGGACGTTTGATACGTGAGTCTCTCTACTTAGAAACTGCGGCTTCGTTCACTCTGTCTGAAGCAATGTCTCTTGATCTAGGAATTTATCAATTCCACCACACATACGGAAAAGCTGAAAAGTCTAACTCAAACCGAGTTGGAAGCGCTTTAGTTAAAGCAAATCGTTTTGCTAAAGGAAGCAGCGAAGACATGATCGGCTACAATGAAGATGAATCAGTTTACTATCTTCTTACTAGCGTGAAGTTCTAAAACTTCTGAAATAAGCTTAAAATTTGCGAACCCCAAGGTGTATAATCTTGGGGTTTTATTTTTCTGGGTTTGTTGATTTTCAGTAGCCGTCGGAGATAAACGCAATCTTTCTGCAAAAGTGTTCATTCTCTTTCTAATTTATTGGGGCAATTTAAAGCGTCACCGACTCGCGATACTTGGAAGCCACCTTCTCAACAATCTCCTTACCACTTGGAAGATATTGAAGAGGATCTACGGGGACACGGTCTTTGCGTACTTCGAAGTGTAGGTGAACACCTCGAGAGCGGCCGGTATTGCCCATGGAACCGATCACTTCACCTTGGGTGACCCTCTGACCTTCCTTTACAAGAATCTTATTTAAATGGGCGTAAAGAGTGGCCCAGCCAAATCCAGATTCAACTAAGACCATGCGACCGAAGCCTTTAAAGGCGCGGCCGGTATAAATGACGACTCCATTTTGTGCTGCTAAGATGGGGGTGTTTTTAGGACCCGCTAAATCAATTCCGAAGTGGGGTCTTTTTGTTCCCAGAAAATAACCGCGGGTAAAGCGAGCATCGTCGACGGGCCAATCAAAATTAGGGGAATGCGAACTCACCGTGCGAGATATTGGAATCTCTCCAGCAACCGAGGAGTTAGATTCATTTTGGATTGCGGGTTGAGTCGAGCAGGCTGCAAACGCAAGCAAGGCCACTCCCAAAACAACCGAACTTTGTGTCCAAATCGGGGCTCTCTTCATACGTAACAGTCTATGTCATGACAGTGGATAAGGCTAGACGCGATGGGTGTTCTAGTAAAAAAATTGAGTCTGAAGGCTAATTAATTCGAGATGAAGACTCTTGTTTTAAAAAATTGAACGAATGTCGAGTTTTCTTTGGAGGCTATATGGAAGTTAAAATTGACGCGAAAGACACCCCACCTAAAAAATCTGAACATAAAGTCCCACAAGGGGCTCACAAAAAATTGAAGTGGAAGTCGCCTTCCGGAAAAACTTTTCAATATGAAGTCCGAACAGAATGGATGCTTCTTCGAAAAAAAGAACGTCCCGCGGCCGAGATGTTTCACACCTATTATCGAATGCTCGACAACAAAGATAAAAATAGACCAATCACTTTTGTTTTTAATGGCGGACCTGGCGCTTCATCCGCCTATCTGCATGTAGGTGGGTTAGGGCCTTTACGGGTTTATTTTGAATCCGACGGAAATCTTCCAGCTCCTCCAGCTGAGCTTAGAAACAATCCCGAAAGTTGGCTGGCGTTTACGGATCTAGTATTTATCGATCCGGTTGGAACCGGGTTTAGCTCAATTGTTGAGGGCGATGAAAAAACAGATGCAAAGGACCCTAAGGATCCCCAAAAAACCGTCGATGAAAAAGAATATTATCAATTAAATCGAGATCTAGATTCGATTGCTGAATTTATGGAGAGATTTTTATCGAAGCACAAACTTTGGGAGTCTCCAATCTATGTAGCAGGAGAAAGTTATGGTGGTTATCGAACGGCAAAACTTGCTCGGCGGCTACAGGAAAAATATGGAATTGGTCTTACTGCTGCGATCGCTATTTCTCCGGCTCTTGAATGGAGTCTTTTAAATAGTCACGATTACGACGTTCTTCACTATGTTGATTCATTTTGTACAATGGCTTTAGCTGCCGCTTTTCACGGGAAGTCTCGGATTTTTAAAAAGAAAAACTCTATCGAAACAATGCGCAAACAGATCGAAGAGTTTGCCTCAAAAGACTTTTCTAGACTCCTAGTCGGTGGTGAACATATTCCGGAAAAAGAATGGAATTCTGTTCTCAAAAAAGTAGCAGATTATCTAGGCCTAGACTCTGATTTAGTGATTCGTTGCCAAGGGCGCATTCGTTTTTGGAGGTTTGCCCGTGAGATATTAAAAGAATCAAATGAAGTGATTGGATTTTACGACGCGACAATCAAGGCCATTGATCCGTTTCCAGATCGTGAGAGCCATGAAGCTCCAGATCCAACATTGATTAGCATTGAAAGAATATTTACGGGCGGAATCAATCAACTTATTCGCTGCCAAATCGGGCTAGAAACGGATCGCCGCTATCATCTTTTGAGCGAAGAAGTAAACCTGGCTTGGAAGCGCGACGAACAAAAACATGTGTTTGATACGGCAGTTGGTGCAACAGACGATTTACGTTTTGCGATGAGTATGAATCCGCATATGAAGGTGTTAATTACTCACGGCTACTACGATATGGTCACTCCGTATTTTTCGACAGAGAGATTAGTTTCGCAGATGCGACTGTTGCCATCGCAAAAGAAAAATATTTTTATTCGCCATTTTGGTGGAGGACATATGTTTTATACCTGGGATGAATCGAGGAAAGCTTTTACTAGTTGGGTAAAGGAAATTTACGAAAGTTAAATTTCGGATATCCGGTATCGAGATCTCTGATATCTCGATACCGGAATTGAATACGTGAATTACTGAGTGTTTCCGTAAATAGGAAATTTACCACATAGCTCTCGGACCTCGCCGCGGACTTTGCTCTTTACGGTCGGATTCTCTGGATCTTTCAGAACCTGCGCAATCCACGCAGCAATAGTTTTCATTTCAGACTCTTTCATCCCACGAGT
>JBFWYS010000364.1:0-4492 GCA_050186175.1 Pseudobdellovibrionaceae bacterium | reverse complement strand
AAAAATAACTTAGATTGCTCTGATAAAGGAAATCTGTGCAAAGACAAATTCTAGCGGTTATCGAGCTGATTTTTGCAGGGGTTCTCTGGGGCTTTGGTTTTATTGCCTCCGTTTGGTGTCTTCAAAGTTTTTCCCCGCTCAGTCTCACCACAACCCGATTTGCCATTGCAAGTGCAGTCGGCCTGTTGATTTTACTTATTCCTCGAGTCCGCGAAGGAATCGGCAACCGCGATTTTTGGACGGCCGCAATTCCAGGTTTTATGTTAAGTGCCACGCTCATTCTGCAAACATGGGGATTAAAATATACGACTGCCACTAAGAGTGGATTTATTACTACTTTATACGTCATGCTCGTCCCCGTTTTTGAAATGTTTTTCATGAAACGAAAACTTCATTTTATGCACGCCCCTTTGGTTTTCCTTGCTTTAGTTGGAACCGCAATGATTGTTGATTTAAAGTGGGATGGATTTAACCTCGGCGATCTACTCACCTTAATTTGTGCTTTTACAGCGGCATTGCATATTTTTTATCTCGGGATCGTCAGCCCGAAAATCAAAAATTCATTTGCCTTCAATACATTTCAGTCTATTTGGGCAAGTCTTTTGGCTTTGGGTTGTATTCCCTTTTTCGAAGGCCCGCATTTCAAAGGCATGATCCCTCAGGCGTGGATCGGCCTCACGTCTTTAGCCTTCGGATCGACGTTGATCGGTTTTTACTTGCAAGTGAAGGCGCAACGAATTCTCTCACCTTCTCTTTCAAGTCTTTTATTCTTACTCGAGTCCCCATTTGCGATGATCTTCGCAATTCTTATTCTTCATGAAGCTCTTGTTGGCTTTCAGTTTGTAGGCGCAGTCATCATCTTCGCTTCTGCGATCTGCGCAACGGTTTTAGAAAGCCAAAAGAAGACGGTTTCTGATCAGTAAGGGCCGTGGGAAAAAAGTGCCCGCTCATAGAAAATAGAAACGAACTTTCAGATCTATTTTCAGCAAGTCCTGCGTCAGGGAGCCATTATATTTGCGATCAAATAGAGGTCATCTGATAAGTGTTTTACGGACAATTCCCTCGCGTTAATTCGGGAAAGACTTCTGCAGATGAGCCACCGTCGGAACTTTTCTCTATGACAAGAGAAGAGAGAATGCCGTTCACTTTGCACTCCTTTCAGCAAAGGAAGCTAATTTATAGAGTTTGGGAGTACTTTTGACCTGTCTTGGGTAAGATCGGTTTCTTCTCCGGCGCTTTTCTTTGGATATTCGTAAAAGAAAAGAAAGTCGTTTTTCTAGTGTTCGACTCCTTTTACGCACCAGATCCTCTAGGTTATTCAGAATAAAATCTAAGATGAGTTTAAAGTTTGATTTTTCATAATTAAAAAGGGCTTTCAGAGTACACGCCTGGCGAGACTTTGCAGTCATTTGGATTCGCACCTGATTCATTAGCCACAGAGAAGCGTAAATTTCTTGTAAAATGCCATTCAGATGTTGTGAATGCCATTGTTCGATCTTCATCGTATCAGTCAGATCTCGATTGCAAGTTTCTACTTCCCATCTTAAGGCGTATAAATCAGAGATCTCTTTATTTTTAAACCGGCTTCTTGCAAGGTTTGTAGCATAAACATAGGTCTCCTTGGTTCTCGGGTTTTTTACCTTCAAAAGTTCAATTACTACGCCCTCTATTAAAAAATGAGTATTGTTCCTGCCTCCCTTGGCAAAGCCCAGGATCTCATTAAACACTCCGCGGCCTGTAGTACGGCACCTGGCAATAAAAAAACTATTCGATGCCTTATGTGCAAGAACTAAATTTTTACCCAAAAAAAGTCGATCGTAGAGCGTAATACTTTTTGAGTCCATCCCGGTGGCACATTCACAGCCTAACTGGATTTCATCTAATTCAGAAGAGTAACGAAAGTCTTTTGTAACTCCTGATAAAACATCATAACAGTGCACAGTGTACATCTGCAGATAATGCGTCTCCCCTGTTTTACTAAAGGCAAAGCCTTTGTAATCATGCTTAATATGATCCTCAGATCTCGGCAATTGGTAACGATCCCCATCGGTCGCATAAACTCGAAGACCGCGCCATGTTCGACGATGAGCTTCGTAATTTACTATGACTTGATCAAAGCAATCTTTAAAAAACTCAAAACTGACTCTTTTCCGAGCCTTTGTTAAAGCACTTTTCACCGGCATATTTCTAAGATCAGAGACTAAGTCCCATGTTCTGGATAAAGCATGAAGATAACCCTCTTTGTTTTTTCCACCCACTAGATGAAGAACTGAAAGAAAAAGATTCTGAGGATTGAATTTTCTGCGACGAGTTTCTTCTGAGCCGACTAGATGTTTTTCATTGAATTTAGAATCAAAAGAAGGCAATATTAACTTGGGGTGTCTAACGCGAACTTGTCATCCTATCTCCTTCCGAGAGATTAAAATAGTTCACGGTTTAAAAGAGCAGGGTGAAACTGCTCTTTTTTTTATTCTCTCGAATTAAATTTCAATCTTCAAATAGAAAATTTGATTTTTATAAAGGGCGGATCGCACGTGATCTGCGACCGCATCCCGAGGTATGGAGGCGGAAAGCCTCCATCAACCATGGATGGTTTTTCTCTGAAGCACTTCGCACTCCACAAAGTGAACGGCATTCAGAGAAGAGATTTTATCTTTACCAACAGAATCCATAGTTTGTTCTACATTTGCTATTCCGTATCTGCGATACTTTAAATGGATTTGGTCCTTCGAAATAGTGCCCAGTTCAATATTCTTATAGATAACTTTGCCGCTGATAATATATGCCTCCATCTCATCTTGTCCAAAAGTCGAACCCTTCCAGATGACATACTCATTGCGCTTGATAGAAAGCGAGCTACCAGTGACATAAATTTCAAGAACCTTTGTGGCATCAAACTCTTTTGGTCCCCAAAAAACCTTACCTTTACCACAGTACACTCCATTAAATGACTGAGCAGCATAAGCATTAGTAGAAACAAGAACAAAAATAACAAATGGGTAAATAGCCTTCATTTTTTTCTCCCAATTTTTTAACAAAACCTTTATTTCATCGCAATAGGCAGGCGATAACATCACAGCTTATTATGGATTAGCCAAACACTAACTCTTAGAGTCGAGATTCCAAGTACTTGAGAGCCTCATGTCATACAGATATTTCGTATGACGTACGCTCAACCAATGTTTTAAATCGAAATGTAGTCATTAATGCATAGGAAAACTGACCGACAGCAATACGAAACAACGTCGAAAATCAAATGCGATCATTAAAACACGGGGCATCTGAGCAAGCTCAATAGCTCAATGCCAAAGAGCGCCAAAAGCAGCTCATTTTCCGCTAAAATGCCAATTTTCCCGGACGCGTAGGCTATTCATATTTTTAACAAGACTGGATCCATGCCAAGTCTGAACTTTTAAAGAACTAACTCGCTGTTGATTGTGACCACGACAAAGAAGTCTTAAGTTTTCAATCGTGGACTCTCCACCCAAAGCAAATGGCTTGACGTGATCATACTCAAGAAATTTTTTAGAACCACAGACTCGTCCTGTCTTGTGATCCTTAAAGGTACATTGCCCCCGATCTCTCTTCCAGACCTGATGTTTTACATCGGAAAGAATGTACCGTGATTGTTTTTCATAATTATTTTTATGGACAGACACTTCCGGCGAGAACGTTGCCTTGCGTTGATTTTGCGGCTGAGATTTTTCTTCCGTCTCTGAACTTGAATTTTTATTCGACGTCGTTTTTGTTTTTTGAGGCTTCTCTCTTTTCTTTAAGTTTGGATCCAACCTTTGCAGAGCATTTTTGGCTAAGACTCCTATTAAATCCGTGTAATTCATATTGGGATATTTATGGGAAAGTAAATTCTTAATCTGATCCAGCTCCCCTCTTAACTCCTCACTCAAAATCAATTTCAACTCCGTGTGCTCGCACGAGACCACTCGCACTTTTTCTTCTTGAAGGGATTGAGGTCTGAGTTCTAGGAGAACTTTCTCTACGTCTCTTGTAGATCTATTCTCTAAGGATTCTAGAAGCTCCGTCTTTTGAGCCTTAGAGATGACATTTCCATCTTTCTTCTCAGCCTTAAAATAGGTCTGCACTTTGGCTAATGTTGTGAGATTTACAGAGCCAGATTCAATTTTTGATTCAATATCAGGAAGCTCCTTTAGAGCTCTCATGGCTTCTATCCTCCGGTAAGCGGCGCTATCAGAATAGCCGAGCTCTTTTACAATATACGCGAATAAACTTGGGTAACCTTTTTCCAAAAATATCTTTCTGCGCTCGAGTTCACGAAAATGGTGAAGCACTTCAATCGTGATTCTTCGCTCTTCCTTTACAGTCTTAAAAGTGCTTTCAACGAGTTCAGAGTTTGTAAGTGTTTTCAGTTCAATCATAATACGACTCCTTCACCTTAAAAAGGAGCCTAACCATAACATAGGTTTTTAAAATACGATTTTTTGCGAAAATCAGATTTCGAGACCACTTGTGAGGA
>JBFWYS010000363.1:0-4504 GCA_050186175.1 Pseudobdellovibrionaceae bacterium | reverse complement strand
TTCAAAGAAGTTCGATTATCAGAAGTCAGGGTCCACACAGAAAACGCGTAAGAAGAAAGAGTCGTCACGCTGAAAAAACAAAGAAGCATCTTCCATGAAGCTCGCATCAGCCCTCCCAAATGTTTAGGTATCATCACAATTTTTATATCTGCACAAAAAATAATCAAATCGAAATTTTGAGAAGCTTTAAAAAACATATTTCTGATCTGTTAAGTCCCATAGATTCTTGTTGAGTTCTAAGAACCTCGACCATAGTCGGGAGGCAGGAAATCCTTTACTACATGGAGAGACAAGTGAATTCATATTTTAGAATCAGCGATTCCAAGAAATTTTCAATCGCAATTAACTGAAACTGACCCCATTCATTGGGGAGTTTTCGTGCAGTTTTCACTTCGTCCTCCGCGAATTTTTGATGCTTTACAGGGTTTTGTGAGTCGGACGACAACTCTGATTTGCGAAGCAAATCAGAGTTTACCAAGGCGGCCATAACCAGATGTGAAAACAATAAGAAATCCGCCGCGGTAGCATAGAGGAATTAGAGACAAACTCCCCAATGAATAGGGTCAGTTTCAATTAATCGTCCGCCACAGCTGATTTCGCCCTAATTCAGTTTTATCGGTTTCAAAAAATTTCATTTCGGCGACAAATCCTTTTGCCTTTTTGAATACTGGAGTAAATACCTTCAAGGGATTTTTGCTCCCTTGAAGGGTTCTGAGCTATGAGTTTTAAACCTTTATTGATAGCTCTCATTTTGCACAGCTATGGGCCCGTTTTTGGGGCAATCTCATCTGAAAAGTTTCATAAAAGTTTTGCCGCCTTTGTAGCAGCCTATAATCCCATCACCAAAGAAGCCCGGGGTGGAGTGGCTGGAACGGCCTTTTTCATTTCTCCGACCGAGGCTATTACAGCCTATCATGTGATTCGACCTTCGACTTTTGCAAGGACCTCAAAGCAGGAACAAATCTTCGTATGGTTAGTGCATGAGGGAGAAAAAGCGATCGAGCTTCTCTCTCAGAACGTGACCTATTTTCCAGATAAAGATCTGACTCGGGTGCGTATTTCTCAGGCCAAGGCAGTCGCAAAGAAATTTGTTTTTAAAAACTCACCTTCGCAGGTCTCGCTCATAAATCGGGTTCACACCGAAGGTTTTTTAGCAAATTCGGTTGGCCCTACTTTCACTCTCTTGGGCAATCGACTTACGATCACGGGTGTGCCTTCTCTGATCCGTATTCGATCAGAGGGATTTTTGATTCGCAAAGCTCGCGTGGATTTAAAAGCTCCAGATGTTGTTCTAAATGGCGCCGACTGTTTTATGCTCAGTTACCAACCGACCGTGGGTCTTTCGGGAGGACCCGTTATTCTCGGTGATTCAGTCATCGGCATGAACTCGTTTGCGGATACCGTAACCCGCAATCAAACATGGGCCGTCGATCTCCACGCCAATTCGGTTTTATAATTTGCTAGGTGTCACACTCTAAACATCGGCCAAGGTCGAGTCGCTTCAACTCGAAATTCGTTTCATCCCTTTCTTTTGATACGATTTCTGAATGAACATAGAGGCTTATAAAAAACGAAAAGTGCAACTTAAGAAAGAGGCTCAACACTACAGAGACCTTTGTACTCAATGTCTTCAACCTGAATTTAGTTGCTACTGCGTTCACATTAAAAAACTAGATCCCAAAATCAAGTTTGTGATTCTGATGCATCCAATTGAGCAAAAAAGAAGAATTGCCACGGGCAGGATGTCGCATCTTTGTCTGCAAAATTCGGAAATGATCGTAGGACAAGACTATACGGACAACAAACGAGTCAATGAAATCTTGAAGAATCCCGAGTGCCAGCCGGCTGTTCTTTACCCGGGGATAAATTCGTTAAATCTGACGGAGCTTTCGGAGGAAAAAAAGGCCGTTCTTTTTCATCCAGAAAAAGAACCCGTTCTCTTCGTTATCGATGGAACATGGGCAACAGCTCGCAAAACAATGCACGCAAGTCAAAATTTAAAAACTCTCCCTCAACTTAGCTTCAATCTTCCTCACAAATCTCGATTCAGGGTTCGCAAGCAGCCCGGCGAGAACTGTTTCTCGACGATCGAAGCCATTCATCATTTTATTGAGTTGATGGGTTTTCACACGGTCCGCGAGCACGATGCGCTCATCACAGTCTTTGATAAAATGGTCGAGCGTCAGCTTGAGTTTATTGAGAGAGCTTGGGCCGATCCGACATTGGTTACTTATCGGCGGGTAAAACATCAAATACGGTAGCGATAATTGCGCCGAAAATTCTCCAACACATTGAAACAATATATTCACCTCACGGTCACCCACGATCGTCTCAATCCATAGCTTCTGACAAGACGATTAAATCTATAAGCATTGTCAGGATGAAGACGAATACATCCATGCGATGCTCTCCTTCCTAGTTTCTTCCAATTGCCTTCCGGTGTACCGTGAATCGCATAGCCTCTATAATAAAAGACTGCGTACGGCATATTGCCCATTCCTTTGTAGTCCCCTTCTGGATATCGGCTCGAATCGTAGCGATCGTAAACACGCGTTGGATTGAAGTTTCCAGTTTTGGTGCGTGCATAGAGACCGGTTGAAACTTTCCAGGTGGCCACATGACTTCCATTTACGTAGAGATAAAGTCTCTGTGCTGAAATTGAAACATAAGCCCAAACCGGACAAGCATTTTGCCGGCATCGTGCTTCGGGGCCGAAAATATCCTCGCCCAAATCGATCGGCAAGCCCGTCTTCGAATCATAATATCGTTCATAATTTGGATCCGTTTGATCGAAATCGCTTGGCTCACCGATGAGCGGAGGGCGGTGACTGTCCAAAATAGGAACTTGTTTAGTGGAATCGAACCCCGATCCGAGGAGTGAAAACACGCTTATAATGATTAGGATAGTTAGTTTTTTCATATCTTCATTTGCAGCATAGAAAATGCCAAGTTGAGAGGTGATGGCGATAACTCAGCAGATGTTTCGAAGATAAAATTACTCACTGGCCTTTGGTCGGGCTCCTGTTTGGGAGTTTGGGTATAACTTTGGGTAACAACTTTGGGTAACAGTTCCCTTTCTGCACAGAGCCACTAGTGGCTCTGTGCAGAAAGGGAACTGTTACCCAAAGTTGTTACCCAAAGTTGCCCGTCGGGATCGGCACCTTTTGGGCCGTTGATGAGCGTGATGACAAAACCTTCGACAGCTTTTGGCATAAGATTCAGAATGAGACATTCAAAATAGACAGGCTTAACCAACTAATATTATTAGCTCTTCCGATGGTGATTGTGACTTGCCATTATTTTTAAAAGTTTTTGGGCGTGTAACCGGCTTTGCTCAACAAGGCAGTATGAAAACAAAAAACAGGATCCAAAAAATAATTCTTTTTTCTTTATCAACCTTCATGACTGCACAGTCATTTGCATCTTCCTCGATGGACATTAAAACTCCACGGGGTGAAAGCACTGTTCAACATAAGAGCCCCTCCTCGGGCCTTATCGAACTTTGCACAGTTCCTCAGAGATTATCTGAAGAGGCGTTCTCCGAAAAAGATCGCAAACAGGAAGCCGAGGTCTGCGCCCTCAGTTTTTATGGTGAGAATGCGATTTGCCCCAAGCAGAATTCAACAAATCCGGGATTATTAGTTGGAGAGGCTGTTGAAGGTATGACGGGTCGCCAGATTGAAGAAAGATACTGTGCCGGTCCAGCAAAACTGTTTAAAACTGACTATAAATATAAACAAGGCATTAGCTGCTCTTACACGCCATCGATCTTAGCTTATTACCAAATCGGCAGAATCTTAGATGTAGGTCGTATTCCAGTGGCGATGTTAAGAACAATGGATCGCAAAGAACACTTAAGACAAGTTCAAATGGCAAACACCGAACCATTTACATCAAAAATGAGTGATCAAATGAAGTGGCAATGGGACAACTACTTGAAAACTCATAAAAATGGCACGGACACTAATGTTTTCGATAACTCACGCAAGTTTGTGTATGGATCTATAGTTAAAAATGTGAAAAAAGAAGGCCGATATCTTGAAGTCAGTGGTCGAGGTGCTTACGACCCTCGTTATCAGCGTTTTATCACACAGCCCCCCTTCTTGCGTGTGGCAAGTCAATCTACGCTGCCAGAGCTAGCTCTAAACTATAACGAAACTGCAACTACAACACCATCAATAGAAAAGGAATTAGCTATTGAGTTAACTATGGAACTTGCTGAACTAAACAAAATAAGCGCGGCGTATAGCGGCCCAAAAGAGTTTGCACAGGTGGCTCAGACTGTGGTTCAGGCTAAAGACGTGAGCGACATGATTCTCATCGATACGCTCTTCTCACAAGCAGATCGAATCGGGAACATTCATTTCCATTACTATTGGTATTGGATCGATGCTGACGGAAAAGTTCAGAAAAAGAAATCTGATACGGAGATCGAATTTAAAGGAAAAGGCAACTCTAAAAAAATGGTGTTCGACATTCCGAAAAAAGAACAGGCTGAATTCGT
>JBFWYS010000362.1:0-4533 GCA_050186175.1 Pseudobdellovibrionaceae bacterium | reverse complement strand
AATTTCGCGTTCACACCGCCAACACTGATATTTTTAAAGTTAAACTTTAAGCTACAGATCTCGGTCGAGTTCGGAAGCGCTTCGATTGTTCTTTTTTGCTCAATTCGAGCTTGGACAAAACCGTCTCTTTTGCCACCATCGCCAGAGGTTGCGTTGTCGGCTTGAGCCCATGGGCAATACTGCATTGGATCTTCAAAAGTAATTGTTTGTCTGTGAACTTTTTGAGTTTGGTTTTGGCATTTTTCGGATCCAGGACTAGATCCGCCATCCTCACCAGAAACCGCCAGTGGATTTCCTGTTTCCGTTCCGACTTCATCAGGAGATGAGAAATTCTTTTTCGCGCAGTTGTTATAACTCACAAGAGTGAGCAAAAAAACAAAACTGAGTCCCGCTGTTTTAAATTTCCGCACAAGTACCTCCTAAAGCGATCGCAACCCGTTTTGTGATCTGCCATCCTTATTTGCAATAATAATCTAAACTGTAATCTCCAGCTTCGAGAGCCTGGTCAAATTTCACCACAGAACCGCTTAAAACATAGTTCGTAACCACAATCATATTCTTATTCTTGATAACCAGGTCCGGTTTGTTATCTCCGTCTTTGTCAATCGGAACACATTTTAATTGCATACTCTTTGTAACAAGGTCGGCGGTCACCGATCCAATATTTGTTAACTGGCTCGAATAGGAGCTTTCGCAAACAGATCCGATCACACCTTGGGTCTCTTGAGACAATTGAGCATAACGTAGACCTTCCATCTCGTTTTCCCATGCATAGTATGGAAGTCCATTCTTATCGTAAGTTTGATTGCCATTTTGATCCAAGACCGGAACTGTTAAGTCTTCGCAGGCCTTATCTCCAGGTTTAACGATAATCGAGTTCCAGACAAATTTCTTAGAGGCTCCAAATTTTTGTTTCACTAAATTTTTTAAGTTCTCGATCTTATTGAAATGTTGATCAGCGCTGCCATCACATCGTGATCCGTGATTACTGGCACACGACGACTCATCGGAGTCAGAAACAAGAATCACAGAAAGAGCCGCGGAATCACGGATCATCGCTCTATAATCTGCATTTTCAGGTTTATCATCGACCTTACTTAAGAATGCGTAAGTCGCCCCAATCCCCTGCTCAGCTCCCGAAGCAGCAGTTGGAAAATAAATTGTCTCAAGAAAAGCGGCGGCGATAAAAGATTCCTGCATCGAAGAATCCAAGAACTTATCGCCTGTTGGCGAGCCGTTCGTCGTAAAAGACACTAAATTCCCCAGTGGATATATAAGACCATCCGTCTGGCTTCTTTTAGAGTCCGTCGTGATAATTCCTAAGTGCCAATCCAAATTTGGAATCTTTAGGTAATCCGTAAAATTAGCAAATTTTTCGCCCATCTTTTTCTGTTCGTTAGCCATTGATCCTGAATTATCCATTACGATAAGAACATCGACAGCTTTATTCACATCGATCGTGACTTTTTCCTGAATGTGATTTTCGTCATCTGGAGGCGTAGTAGGTGGCAACGGTGGCGGATTCGGATCTTCTGGATCTCCCCCTCCATCGGTGGCATCAGGCGACTCAGAAAGAGGATCTACGGCAGTTGGATTTGTCGATGAAAAGCTTCGCTTCGAACAATTGGTATACGAAACTAACATCATCATCCCAAGAACTAAAAATGTAAAAACTCTGACCAGACGTTTGCTCATCTGATTCCCCTTTTCCAAACATTCCCCGTAATCAAATTATCGGAGAGCCTAGTCTAAAGTTTTAGGCATTTTTGGCAATGAACGTTTCAATAACATACGACATAACCCAATATTGCAGACTTGATAAAATAGTGCTGTCGATTATTTTTTCAGTCTCGGAATGCCAAAAAAAAGTGTCGGTTTTATTGTCACTCATCATCTACTCAAGCAAGTTTCCGAGGTTTTTCTGTTCGCCTCGCGACGATTCTCCAAAATCTCACTTTGAGACGTGGCAGCGAAGCTAGTCAAAGCCGGACTCCCATGAGTAGACTCTAATTTATGGAAAAACTCCTCGATGTCTGAAGCTCTTCTCGATTCTTCAACAATTATTTTTAGCGACGGCGCCTGCTCTGGAAATCCAGGACCCGGTGGCTGGGGCTCTGTTATCGTGAGTCCAGAGGGCCAGGTCTTAGAACTCGGTGGACATGAACCCGAAACTACGAACAATCAAATGGAGTTACGAGCCATCTTTGAAGCTCTAAAGCGCCTCAAAACACGCGAAAATCCAATCCATATTTTTACTGACTCCGTATACGTCATCAAAGGGATCCGCTTTTGGATTTGGGGCTGGATGAAAAACGGCTGGAAAAATGCTCAAGGTGAAGAAGTGTCGAATCAAGAACTTTGGAAACTTTTACTCCGGGAAGTTAAACGACACGAAAGTTCATCTTCAAAAAAAATCAATTGGCATTATGTCCGAGGTCACACGGGCGTTCCCGGTAACGAGCGAGTCGACGAAATTTCTGTGGGATTTTCAAAAGGCCCAAGACCTTATCTTTATAAGGGTTCTTTGCTTCAATATGAAGTCGCCATTCACGATATTCCCGAGGATACAGAACTCCCCGAAGCAAGACCAAAAGAAGAAAAAAAAGTAGCTTTCTCTTATCTCAGTCTAATTAATGGAAAATTAGAAAAACACAAAACTTGGAAAGAATGCGAAGCGCGGGTCAAGGGCCGCCCCGGTGCAAAATTTAAAAAAGCCATATCTGCAGCGGACGAGCGGAAGATTTTAGATGAGTGGGGAATCCGCGAAGAATAAGACTGCCCCAGAGTCCAGTTCGGGAGCAAAGTCTTTATGAACCTAGTTTTTTTGTGTGTTATACTAGGGCCGTGGCACAAGGAAGAATCATCGAGAAAACATCAAAGTTTCAGGTTCCTTACGATCGCAACCGCGGCATCCTCATCCTTAAGTCGTTAACAGATAATATGATCCCTGCAGAAAACTTTCTAAGACATCGTGGTTGGTCAGTTTTTTCAACATCCGACCTACGCCAGGCCTCGCAAATTTTGGTGCAAAAAGAACCCGCTTATGTCTTTGTCAGTGTTGATCATCCAAATCCAAAAGCCAAGATCCTCACTAAAATTATCAAAGATGGATTCCCGATCCACATCATTTCTTTTGCCGAAAATTCATACGCTTCGAGCACTCAGAAACTACATCATATTGAGACCAAATATAAACTCTACGCCCCTATCAGCGGTCCAGGTCTAGAGCGCATGATTTTAGGAATTCGCAAAGAAGTCGAAGGTGACCTTGATTTGCCCAAAAGTTCGTCCTTAAAACAAATACAAAAATCCTCTCTCTTTCCTCTCCCCTCTAAATCCCGCGACAAATCGGGACTTATAATTCAAGATCGAGCAAAACGCGCATTGGGCCATTTCCAATTCAAAACTCTCGCACCGCTCACACCTGAAGGACAAGATCCATTGCAAGTTCATCCTCCAGAGGAATCTGCCTCGAAACTTTTGGAAATTGTAAAACCAGATGATGAAGCTGGAGCCGTTCTTTTTTTTGAACAAGCTCATAACTCCAATCTAGACGAAACTGAGGTTCCTCTACCAGAAACTAATATTCCTCTCGCTAAAAATCCGCCACTCTTTACAAAAAAATCGATTCATAGAGAATGGGAAGAAGCGGAGGAGAGATATGAATTTACGGAGACCGTTGACAAGGGACTCCAGGAAGGAGCCGACCAAGAACCCATTCGCATCACCCAGCCTTTAGGAGAAGTCTCGGAAGTTGCTTGTTTCGAAATTATTTCGGCGGGACTTAACGGATATCTAGTCATCGCTAGCGCAACGGCGGATTTTTTAAGTGGCCAGATTGTAAAGAGAGTGGCCGACCGCTTAAATTCTTTTTTAAGAAAACGGTCTCAAGGCCTAAGTGATTCCGAGCAGATGCGCTTTCAAATTCATCCGGTTCCTTTTACCCCCTGGGCTCAAAGCTATTCTATTATGATGCAGAAATCGATTCACTCGGGCTCAGAGATCGTTGGAGCTTTTTTTCCAAGAGCTGAAAACGAATTCGAATTTGATATTGGCCCTCAGAATATGATCGAAGTTTCTTTGCAAGACATAGAGACCAGCCGTCCTGTGAATTTCGATCTCTATTTATTTTTAGAAAAAAATCAAAAAATGATTCGCTACACGCCTCAGGGTGGAACTTTAATGAATTCTCAAAAGCTTCGCCTCATAGAAAAAGGCGTCAATCATTTTTATGTAGATCCCCACGAGAGATTCGAACTCCGCAAATACAGAGCCCAAGCCGTTTTAGATCATCGAATTGACAATTTCTTGAGCGACAAAGACGTCTAAGGAACATATTTTTTTAACAAAGTTATTAAAAGATTAGGTCCCCGTACCTGCGACTTTGGTTTGCATCGCTACACAACTTTGATTTCTTCCGCTCATTTTTGCTTTGTAAAGAGCTTCATCCGTTGTCTTGTAGAGAAGATCGGCGGATCGCTCGCTCCAATCAAACTCTGCAATTCCACAAGAAATAGTGACCGAAAAACTCTT
>JBFWYS010000361.1:0-4553 GCA_050186175.1 Pseudobdellovibrionaceae bacterium | reverse complement strand
GGCCAAAACAAAGTATGAAAGTAAGCAATGTCCTTGCCGATAAAATGATAGATCTCGGTTTTGTCAGCGGTGGCATGACCGGCCTTCCAGTAGTCATCGAGGTTGCGGCCATTTTTCTTTAGCCATTGCCAGCTCGAAGAAACATATCCGATCGGAGCATCGACCCAAACGTAAAAATATTTTTTTGGATGTCCTGGAATTTCGAAACCGAAATAAGGCTCATCACGAGAAATATCCCAATCGCGAAGATCCTCTTTGAACCATTCCATTTGTTTGTTTGAAACTTCGCTGTCGGTGTGTTTCGGAATCCAGTTGATCAAAAAATCTCTTTTTTTATTCAGCGTAAAAAAAATGTGCTCGCTCGGCTTGAGGGTCAGAGGAGCGCCTGAAACCGCAGAGCGAGGATCTTTCATCTCCGTCGGTGAATAGGTGGCTCCGCACTTATCACAGGCATCTCCATACTGATCAGGCTCGCCGCATTTTGGACAAGTGCCTTTGATAAAACGATCCGGTAAGAACATTTTATCTTGTTCACTGTAAAGCTGATCAATCGTGCGAACTGTGATCAATCCGTTTGCTTTGAGCTTAGTAAAAATGTCTTCGCAAAGCTGTTTGTTTTCTTCGCTGTTGGTTGAAGAATAGTGGTCAAAGGCGATTTCGAAATCAGCAAAATCTTGCATATGCTCTTTTTGGCTTTGGGCCACGTAATCTTCAGGGCGAACTCCAAGCTCACGAGCTTTAATCATGATCGGAGTTCCGTGTGTGTCGTCGGCGCAGACAAAAGTACAATCGTGGCCGCGCATTTTTTGAAAACGAGACCAGATATCGGCCTGAATGTATTCGACCAAGTGACCAATATGAATAGGTCCGTTTGCGTAAGGAAGTGCGCCCGTCATTAAAATAGTACGTTTAGTAGTAGACATAAGTCCCCCGAGTATAGAGGCGGTCAATTAATTTATCAATGAAATGAGAGTCTCGACTCCACGAACAAAAGGGAGCTTTACATTATCAGAAGGAACATAGATTGAGCTGAGAATTTGAAAGCCATTGGCATTCTCCTCGTTGGCCTATTCAGAGTGCCATAAGATCGGATTTTTAGAAAGGAGTTTGAGCCCAGTTTAACGAAATTCCACTTTCCCTGACTCTAAATCGTAGACGGCCGTTTTAATCTTAAGACCGCGAGGCAGATTATTGCGAATGACTAACGATTGCTGAGGTAAATCATCAGCTAATGATTTAGCCAGGGTCCAGGCTTCTGCGCGGAAACCCGGACTTGGAGCTTTTGCAATATACTCCGTGAGACGAGGGCGGAGGTCGTTAAAAAGCAATGACATCATTCCGCTGGTCATCGTTTCGTCAGGAGACTCTTGCAGGGCTTTGCGAATTGGCTCGCTATGAGACTGAGTCATGACGATAATCAGTTGGGAGCCGAGTGATTGAATTGCGTACTCAAGGCTTGCAACAGTAGATTCGTTCATTGAAGGGCCAAAATTTCGGACGACATAAATTTCGCCGATCTTTTGATCAAAAATAACTTCGGGAGCAACACGCGAATCGCTCGATGTCCAAATTACGGCATGGGGGCGTTCACCATCGAGTGTGCGAGCGCGATCGATATTCATGATTCCATCTTTGCGAATATTTTTGCTTAAGTAGCGCACGTTTCCGTTTTTAAGCCAGGTCAAAGAGGTATCGGCAGCTACAGGTTTAAATTCTGGTTGTAGGTTTGACATCGAAAAAATTGGAGTGGTCGGCTTTTCTGCAGTTGTTTGAGCCGGGGGAGTTTCAGGAGCCGGCGCATGAACTGGAGTCGGGGTGGGTTCAGATATGGGTTGAGTTTTTGGAACAGAAAGAGGCTCCGAAACAACGGATAAGTTTTCTTCGGGAAGCTCAGGAACGGGACGCGGAGATACCTTCAGAGCGGGAATGGGCTCAGACTTTTTCTCCGTAATAACAGGACCACCTGGAACTTGCTCGCCGACCGCTTTCTTTTTTTTGATTTGTTCAATCTTCTTTTTGAGCGGTTTAAGCTCAACCTGCATTTCAGTTGTATCTGCGTGAGGATCTTTCGCAAAGCTTAAAAAGGGAGCCAGAACTAAAGGTAAAATCAAAAGTGAATTTTGTAACAGTGATTGCATAAAACCTCATTCAGGAGAGCTCATTTAACTCTTTAAAAAACAGGAGCTAAAAATAAGAGTGTAAGACTCGTGGGGTTATGGAGTCAAATCACCTGTACATTATCTTAGGAAGTTCATAACATTGATTCTATCTATGAAACAGATTCCCATCTTAACAGCCGCAGAAGTCACTCACGCGTATTCCACAAAAAAACAGGACTATTGGAGTGGCTATTTAGCAATGTATTCTTCGTGGCTTGGGGGTATCACCAAAGATCCGGCATTTATGCAGGTGCCTGTGGATGATCATATGGTGCATCGTGGAGACGGAGTTTTTGAAGCGATCAAAACGATCAACGGAAAAGTATTTCTTTTTCATGAACACTTGGACCGGTTAGAGAAATCCGCGGCACAACTTTTGTTGCCGATTCCTTTTCCAAGAAAAGAACTTGAAAGTATTGTTCTTGAAACACTACGAGCTGCGGGCGAACCCAATGCGCTGATTCGACTTTATGTTTCGCGCGGCCCAGGCGGGTTCACTACGAATCCTTACGAGTGCGTGAGCTCGCAGCTTTATATTGTCGTCACAAAGTTTAAACCGATAGCAGCTGAAAAATACCTCAAGGGTGTAAAAGTCGCGATCTCAAAAATTCCGATTAAGGATCCGTGGTTTGCTCGGGTCAAGAGCTGCAATTATCTTCACAATGTTTTGATGAAGAGAGAGTCTGTGGATCTTGGGCTTGATTTTACTTTAAGTGTGACGCAAAAAGGTTGGGTTGGAGAAGGTTCAACCGAGAATGTGGCTTTGATTTCTAAAGATGGATTTTTTTGTTACCCGCATCTCAACGATATTTTGCGCGGGACCACGATGATGAAGGTTGCAGAACTCATGGAACCTTGGATTGCGGAAAAGCGCATTGCGGGGATTAAAGAAACTCATTTGCAAGTTGAAGATTTTCTAAATGCGAAAGAAGCTTTTATGATTGGGACCACTCTCGATGTATTGCCAATCACCGAGTTTAACGGAAAACCGTTAGGTGGAGGCAACGTCGGGCCTTTAGCTCCTGAAATGAATGCGCTTCTTAAAATTGAATTTACAAAGGGAATTGCTTTTTAGAGAAATAAAATTCTTTGAACCAAAGGGTTCCTAAAAAACCGACGGTGGCGCCCATTAGAATATCGCTCATAAAATGTTGATGAGTAATCACCCGAGTAAAAGCAAGTGCAAGTGCAAGAATAAAATAAAGGACTCGCCACTTTGGAAACACCAACGCGGCTAATGTGGCAACCGTAAATACAACTTGCGAGTGTCCTGATGGAAATGAGTTCCAGTCCATCCTGAAAGGACTAAACACCTGGCTTTCGTAGGTCTCTGTCATATAAGGGCGCTGCCGACCAATCGAGAGTTTTAAAATGTGGAGCACGAAGCCGACGGCCGCCAGCGCGAAAAATGAAAAAGCTGAAAACTCTCGGAGCTTGGAATTCTTTAAAACCCAACGTCCGAGGCTGTATCCAATAAGAGCCAGAATAAAATACGGAGCTCCGAGACCGGCATCAGTCAGAATTTTTGCGGATCCGCGAAAACTCTCAAGCTCAGGACCGTTAAAATACAAAGAAATGCTTTGATCAAAGTATAGGATGAGAATCACGCATGCGGGGATGACTAGCGCGAGTATTTGTATGGTTTGTTTTAAGAGCTTAGACACCTTTTGAAAATAACAGGAAGAGCCAGTATTTTCAAAGATGGCAGTCGACTTTTTGTCCCGATCTGCGTCACGATTTTTCGTGGTTATAAGTTTTCGTTGTTGAGCGCTTCGTTGAGCCATCCATGAGCGGGTTTACTCCTGGCCTTCCTGGCCAGGAGTCCAAGTTATGAGAAGACATCTTCGCGTTAACCTCTGGTGAAAATTTGGAGCCCCGGCCAGGAAGGCCGGGGTTGAGCGTTCTCATGGACGGATGCATTTTGCGCAGCTGTCACTGCTGTAAATAAAACATGTGACGCGTACCGGGACCACTTCCTGTCAACTCTTAGAATGGGAACTAAATATCCAGCTTAATTTTTTCGAGGAGTTCTCGGTCGGCGAGAAGTTTTTCGCCGCCTCTTGCGATGACAGTTAAAGGATCCGCAGCAATTCGAATTGGGAGGCGAATTTCTTGTTCCATTTTTTTTGCAAGATTTTTTACCAGAGCTCCGCCACCTGTTAAAACTAGGCCACTCTCGATTAAATCAGAAAGGAGTTCGGGTGGAGTTTCTTCTAGAGTCGCGCGGACGGCTTCGATGATTTGCTCGACGCTGTCTCGAATGGCTTCGCCAATTTCTTCGCTTGTGACTGTTACAGTTCGAGTGAGGCCCGAAGAGGTGTCACGCCCATGGACTTGGCATGAAGAGACATCGATTTTTGGAAGAGCTGTTCCGATTGTTACTTTTAGATTCTC
>JBFWYS010000360.1:0-4557 GCA_050186175.1 Pseudobdellovibrionaceae bacterium | reverse complement strand
AGTTACTAACATCCATCAAAGGAAGCATGTAATTCACGAGTGCGCGGATCGATTCGTTATGGCCGTACACATCACTCGTGAATCTCATTACGCCATCAGCTGACATGTGACTTGTAACAGGTAACATGTACACAGGCATCGAAGAATCCAAATTAATTCGCGTTTCGTTTTCTAAAACCTGTCCCGGTTTTGCGACAAAGTTTTCGATTGTTGGGCGGTCCCAAACCGTGCCCTGTAACAAATACGCAGCAAGATCGATTGGTTTTTCAAGACGAACGCAGCCTGAACTCAACAAACGATTTGTTTGATTAAACAAGTGCCGGTCACCTGTATCGTGCAAGAAGATCGCTTCTCCGTTTGTAAGAGAGAATCGCACCACACCTAAAGAATTATTATAGTTTGGTAGTTGGCGAATAAAAAATCCTGCGCGCTCCGAATTTACATTAAGCCAATCGATCGAAGCCGGATCCCATTGATCACGCATATTGGGAGCTACAACCACATAACGATTCTGGTCAAAATAATTACGAATCTGAAAAGGATCTAAACCTTGGATGGCCGGGACTTTGTCTTCCATAAAAATCGTCTTAGGAACAGTCCAAAATGGATTCAAAATGACTTGGTGAACACGGTCTACCATTGAAGGAGTTTTTCTCTCAACGCGGCCATTGATTGTTTTAAAGTTAAAAACAACCGGATTCTCTTGGGTAAAATCAACAAGCAAAAAACTCGAGAATGCCAGGTTCACGAAAATATATTTCTGATCCGGCTCCTGTGGAAGCCAACGCAATTTCTCGAGATCCGCACGCACTTGAGCAATACGCTCTTGCAACGGAATATCGAGATACTGATGAGTTGCACCGTCCGGTGATAAAACTCCATCAGGCTTTTTCTTGTTTTGAAGTTGGATGTCATTGATGGCCGCAACTGTTTGCTCATCCATTCGGGTATCCATTGAGTCAATTTGAAAGCCGAGAGTTTTTAAACGTTCTTTGACTCTTGCAACATCTGCAGATTTAGATCCTAAACGAAGAGATTTCGCAAGATATCCAATTTGTTTCCAAGAACCATCAAGCTCAGCCGCTTTAAGGCGACCCAACATATTCACAAGCATTTTGTAATCGGCAAATTTTGGAACTAAGAAGTTAATGAGGTCATCTACGGACCCCATCGCGTCGGCAACCATCTTTCGAAGTTTGTCGTCGCCCATTTTCTTTTGCCCATAGCGGATATCTGTAGCTACATGTGTTCCGGTGATTCGACCCGTAAAAATCTGCTTTGCAGACATAATGAAAAGGGCCGTGATCTGACGACGATATTGTTCAGGGTCACCGGCATAACGGATTTGCTCGACGAGTTGCTCTTCACCTGGGGTTAAATAAAGACCATGTTCAGGAACCACTTTGAGAATAAATTGAGCCATGAGGCTGAGTTCCTCAGTTGAAATGGTTCCCCAGATACGATTGTTAATTGTAGTTGGCGTCTGAGCTTGCAAAGAAGCGGCTCCCAAAAGAGAGAAAAATACGACCGCAATTTGTAGCCAAGTTGTCATACGATTCATGAAGTGGTGATTCATAACTCAGTCCTTTTCTCGCTAAAAAATGTAATAACTACAGCTCATTTTTACAGGAGTTTGTAAAAAAGACCCAGATGGCTGTGTCAGAAAGGAAAAATATTCTGAAAGCGTCTAAACTTTAGACGCTTTCGATTCTAGCTATGGATATTTTCGACTTTAAAACGAAAAATCGATTGGAGTCCTATAAGAGGTCTACCGATTTTTAACGACTACTTTTTTCTGTGTCACCGAATAACCCAGCCATTTCTCAGATTGTCCTGGAGGAGTTTTTAACTGGATATCATTAAACCCGTCCCCATCGATGTCTTTCGCAATCAATTCAGGCTGGCCACATGAACTATCCGGTGAATTTCCAAACATTCCGGATTGAGAGGTGTAACACTCAAGGGATTCGATCTTGGGAGGGAATCCTGGTGCCGCGGCAGAGCCTACGCTGTCCCATTGACCACTTGATTGGATTTGTGTGACGTCGAGGCTTTCAGGTGAGTGACTTCCATAATCAAATCGGATTTTACCGTCTCCTGATCCAAAGCGCTCGATGAAATAGACCGTGTCTGTTGCGGGCATAAAGTTTTTTGCTCTACCCCACAGGTAAGCCCGCTGTGTGTTTGAAATACGAGCGCCTGTAACAGCGTCCTTCAGATAAATATTCCACATTCCTCGAATACCTTTAGTGCCATTTTCCATGCAAATCTGCATTTGTGTCTGAGCAGCGCTGCTCTGAGTTTTAGCAGCATTTAGCTGTTCAAGCTCACAATCGTAGCGCTCGGTCGATTCAAACTGGTTGTAAGCCATACTCGGCTTACCGTTTAAGGTCAGCATTGAGTCCGAAAAGCGATGAATACATTTATTGATGCCATCACCTTTTCGGAAATAACTATTCACTGAAGAATAGTCGTAAGTAAAAGAGGTATTTGAAAAGGATGCAAATTCGGACCAAGGAAGATTGGCTCTCACACCTGACTGATCTTTAGTCCAACGAATGGCGGCCGTGTATCGGGACACATTGCAGTTCCAATTCTCGAAGCTGCCGACGACTGAACCAGAAGTCAGAAGAGTCATATAGTTCTGTGTTTGCGGGTCAATAAAGCTTGTGTAAGCCCCGTAGTAGCGACCGTGATGAAAAAACGGCTCAACATTAGGTTCAGAATATTTTGCCACATCAAACTTAGCCAAACTTAATTTTGCTCCCGTGCGTCCTGAAAGAGTCAGGATGTACTTGAAGAAAGTGAGATGAATGTCGTCGAATCCGTCGTTGTCCACGTCGAGCAACCAGCCACGATTGTGTCGAAACTTTGAATCTTCGTAATCAGGCTTTCCATCGCTGCTGGTAAACTGCACCGAAGCACTTTTAAAGCCGGTGCCACAAGCCGGATCTGGAGATTCGATTTTACTTTTATCGAAGAGGCACAAATTCATCCAGTAGTTAGCCGTCATGTAGTGCATGCCAGGACCTAAAAATGGATAACCTTTCTGCTCGGGGCCTTTTACAACTGAAAAGTAGGTGTTGGTGATGTTGTAATCATTTACTGATTCGGTATTCACCCAGGCAACCACTTTGCCTTGATTCGGATCAAAGATTCGAACTTCAGACTTATTCGGAAAGGGTCCCTTGTAGGAGTAAGTATAAATAGTTTCATATTTACCAGGAAAATGAAATCCCATGAGTCCAATTTCTGTAGGAGTGTATTCTTGACCGAAATAAATTTCCTTTTCAGGCTCGTTCTCTCCTTTAACAAACAGACACTTGCCGGGTGAGTTTGAGCAAAGTTTGACCTGAACCACCACATTGAGCCCGTCCTGTTGTTGCACTGACAACTTATTAACATCGAGGTTCAAAGACGTTCCGCGAACCGCACGGTCAATTCTTTCCGGCGTTGGAGTCGGATTTGGATTTGGATTTGGATTTGGATTTGGATTCGGCGAAGGATTTGGCTCTTGTGGTTCCTGAGGTTCATTTGGAGGACTCGGAGAAGGTGATGGAGAAGGATTGGGTGTAACGGGAGTTGTGGGCTTACACTGCACGGTTACAACGAGTAAGAGGGCGGCCAGTAATGCGAAAATAATTTTATTCATCATGATGGAATAATATTACAAGCGTTTCGGAATATCAGTCCTGTTCGAAAAAACTGAACTTTTCATGTTCTTTGGTCGGGAGACGAGGTTGGCGGATTTTCCAGAGTGAGAGTCAATAAGTCTGGATCAGAATGAGATCGTGTAGATTTTAGGCCCAATATCCGTATTAAAATGAGAACAAACAATCCTGGCTTAAAGTCTAGGGGCAATCATGACGATAAAGACTTAGTTATAAGGGGAATTTATGACGAAGCTGTCCGTTATTAAGCTTTCAACAAGCGTTACACTTGCTTGCGCTATGGTTGTGGCTTTTCAAAACTGTTCGGTCGCAAAATTTGAACGCACAAAAAAGTCGTTAAGCCAAGTCGGCACAGGCACGCCGGATATGTCGGTAGATAGTTCGGGTGCACGAATTGCGACCACCAATCCTCAATCCGTAACCAGTTGTTCTTTTGACGGCCAAGAAGTTCCCAATGGACAAAGTGTTACAGCCTATTTGGCATCGACCGTAAATTCAAATCAACAATGCCAGTCCGAAACTCGAGTTTGTGACAGTGGAAATCTCTCGGGTTCATTTAATTTTGCAAGTTGTACTCCCGGCCAAAAACAGGCGTGTTTGTTTAATGGTCAAACCATTGCAGACGGCCAGAATATTTCTGCATACCAATCTTCTTCTGTAGCGTCGGGACAGTCTTGTGTTTCTGAAGCGAGAACTTGTTCAGACGGGACACTTTCTGGTTCTTACGGTTTTGCAAGTTGTAATGTGGCTCAACCAGCAAGTTGTTTGTTTAATGGGCAAACGATTGCCCATGGACAATCGGTCTCTAGCTATCAATCTTCATCGGTGGCTTACGGACAATCTTGTGTTTCTGAAGCGAGAACTTGTTCTAATGGCATCCTCTCAG
>JBFWYS010000359.1:0-4561 GCA_050186175.1 Pseudobdellovibrionaceae bacterium | reverse complement strand
GGACTTTTAAGCGGGGGATGCGCCAAGCAAAGGAAAGAGGTCACATTAGATACGAACGAAACTGTGGGAATCATTTACGGAGTGGACAATCGAATGCAGGCCGTAGCTGCTAGCGCTCGCTTGCAGACCGTCGCAAAATCGACTGTAGCCCTTGTCAAAAAAGCATCGATTGCCCGAGACGGTGCAGGTCGAACAATCTTAAAAAGCCGTTCTTATAAAGACACCTATCGGCTCTGCTCTAGTGAACCCTTTGTTCAAGAAAAAATTGCCGCTTTTTGTTCAGGATCTTTGATCGCACCCAATCAAGTATTAACGGCGGGTCACTGTATAACACAGGCATTAGATTGTGCCGACACACGATTTGTTTTTGACTTCAAGATCAACTCAGATGGTCGACAATCTGATGTTGTCGAGCGAAATAACCTTTATTCCTGCAAAAAAATTATCAGCCATTTTTATACAGATACAGGAGCCGACTTTGCAGTCATTGAATTAGACAGAATTGTCTTAGGACGAACTCCAGTTAAGCTCGCGACACGTGACGATCTACGTTCAGGTGACGAGGTCATCGTGATGGGGCACCCATCAGGCTTGCCACTGAAAATAGCGCCCGGAGGTTTTGTCCGCTCAGTTCAAGACCAACACTTTGTCGCCAATCTCGATACCTACGGTGGAAACTCGGGCTCAGCAGTTTTTAATGCGAAAACATTAGAAGTTGAAGGTGTCCTCGTTCGAGGAGACACTGATTACGTCAGAAACGGTTTGTGTCTTGTTTCAAACCGTTGTGCTGAGGGATCTTGTCGCGGAGAAGATGTCACGAAAATATCTTCTGTTATTGCCGCACTCGCCGCTCGAAGATAGATACGCGGGCGAATTGACTTTCGTCCCTTGGATCTGTCAAATGTTCTTCATGATCAACCTACCCATTGATTCCCATTTGCCGCAAATTTTGAGAACTCTGGAGAGTTCTCAAAATTTTGTTCTTGTGGCTTCGCCGGGGTCTGGAAAAACTACGCGCTTACCGCCAGCGCTTCTCGGTTGTGCGTGGCGAAAAGAAAAGGAAATTATCGTTCTAGAACCACGAAGACTCGCGGCAAAACTTGCGGCCTTACGTGTCGCTGAAGAAATGGATCAAGAAATCGGTAAAACTGTGGGGTATCACTTTCGCTCTGAATCGCAGAGTGGACCCGAGACCAAACTTCGATTTTATACCGAGGGAATTCTTCTTCGTAGAATGATCGGCGAACCCAGTCTTGATTCGGTCGCGGCTGTCGTTCTCGACGAATTTCATGAAAGACATTTTCATGCGGATATGGCTCTTTCTCTCCTTCGTCATTTACAGAGTATAAAAAGGCCTGATCTTAAAATTATCCTCATGTCTGCAACTCTAGATCAAAACAAGATGGCTCAGTTTTTAGGCCAGTGTCCAACTTTGAATTTAGAAATCCCCGCACACCCGATCGAGTACTTTTATAATAATTCTACATCACGTGATCCTTTAGAAAAACAAATCGTCGCCTCCTTTCGCCAAACCCTCCGCGAGAAATCGAATTTGATTCGGCAGAACAATACTTTAATTTTTCTTCCCGGACGAAAAGAAATCGAACGAACCAGAACTTCATTTTTAGATGCAGGATTTGATCAAGAATTTGAAATTCTTCCTCTTTATGGAGATCTGTCAAAAGAGCAACAAAATCTGGTTTTTCAGAATCTGAAAAAGCCGAAAATCATTCTTTCGACTAATTTAGCTGAGTCCTCGGTAACACTTCCTCAAATTCGTTTTGTTATTGATGCGGGCCTCAGAAGGGAAGCTGACTTTTCTCCCTGGTCAGGGCTGCCAATATTGAGAACTAAACCTGCTACAAAGGCCTCTTTGGTTCAACGGGCAGGTCGTGCCGGCCGTCTGGGACCTGGCGTTTGTTTCAGGCTTTTTTCGAAACTCGATTTTGAAGGTCGCCCTGCTTTTGACAACCCTGAGATCACACGCATTGAATTTGCGCCTTCATTGCTAGAGCTCCACGCTCTCGGGATCCAAAAAGTAGCTGACTTGCAGTGGCTCGACTCGCCCACAAAAATGCAAATCGAAAAAGCAACCGATCTGCTCACTCTTCTCGGCGCCATCGATGAAAAAGGGAGTCTCACCGACGTCGGGTCTGCTTTAGCGCTTTCTTCTGCCCACCCTCGCTGGTCAAAAGCTCTCTATGTCGCGAAAAAAAAGGGAGTCGCCGAAGAACTAGCTCATGTTGCCATAGTAGCTGCCAAAAAAGCCACCAAGATCTCCAGCGTCTCAGATGCTCTTCATTTTGAGCTTCGTAGCAAAGAAGAAATTTTTGAGAAAAAAAGATTTTTGCAAGTGTGTTCTAAATGGCAGGTTTCAAACGAAGAGAGCAAAGACTCTATTGAGAGTAAAGTTTCGCAATCTCTTCTCTCCGGATTTGTAGATCTTGTTGGAAAACTTCGTCCCGATCAAAAAACTTTGACATTGGCAACTGGAGGCTCCTGCAGAACAGAAGGTCTTCACTTAGAATCGGGAAAGGAGTTTTACCTAGTTTTAGATGCACATTCAGACTATGCATCTGCTATTACTCCGATTGAACCCGATTGGATTCTTTCTTTGTCCCCTTGCCCCATAGAAGAAGTACAAGCATTAACATGGGACGAGAGATTACAAAGACTCAGTCAGAAATCGGCGCTGGCATTAAAACAAATTAATTTGACGGAAGACTCTGCAGTTCCAAAGGCAAGTCCTGAGACCTTTAGTTATCTTCTTAAAAATGTTTTGAAACTAAATCCCACAAAATATTCCGATCTGTCATTAGCAGACCAATGGGAGACTTTAAAGCGAGACTTTTCTCGATTTTTTGCCCCCGAACAACTGGAACAATTGGGACTTTATTTAGGACGCGTTCTATTTTGGGCTCAAGCCACTCAAGAAAAAAATATACTCGCAAAACTCGAAAAAAATATCCTAGAGTTTTTAATTCCTGCGTTCAAAAATTGTATTTCTCTCAAGGAAATTCAGAGCATTTCTTGGCCCGAATATATCATAGGTCATTTGACGCACGATCAAATTCAATTTTTGCAAACCCGCGTCCCTGAGAAATGGGAGCTTGCCAAAGGCCGCAGGACTTTGATTCATTATAATTTAACAAATGCACCCTGGATTGAAAGCCGCCTGCAAGATTTTTTCGGCATCAAAGAAACTCCGCAGATTTTGTCCAAAAAAATTACTGTCCACCTGCTCGCTCCCAATGGGCGCGCTCTTCAAGTTACGCAAGATTTGAATAGTTTCTGGAAAAATACCTATCCTGAAGTCAGAAAAGAATTAGTGAGACGTTATCCCAAGCACAATTGGCCTGAATATTAATTTACGCAAGACCCCTGAATTTGCGTTGAAATTTGGGATTTCCAAAGGTTAAAATCAAAGGATGTTAAAAAAAATACTTATCGGGATCAAGGTCCTGGCACTTGTCACAGGATTCGTATTAGTTGGTTTTCACCTTTGGCAGAATGGTTCCCCCGTCATTTTCAGATCCCAAGCTGCAAATGCGCAAAGCCTGCTGGAACGTCAGGAACTCGCAAAAATTTTTGGCCACTATTTTAAATCAAGTGAGTTTCCTCAAGAGCTTGAGATCGACTGGAAAGGCGAGAGAAAGTTAGCACAAGTTGAGTACACTTTTGACCCGGATTTGACCGTCGAAGCGCAAAACTTACTCCAAAAGTTTAAACCCGATTACGGAGCTCTTGTGGCGCTTGAGCCTGAAACTGGAAAAATCCTCGCGCTTGCCAGTTACACTGTTGATAAAGAAATGTCAGAGAATTTAGTTTTTAGAGATACTTTTCCGGCAGCTTCGGTTTTTAAAATTGTAACGGCAGCTGCTGCTATTGATAAGCATGCCATCTCCCCTGATCACGAAATATCTTTTAACGGTTCTTTTTATACTCTTTATAAAAGAAATGTTTTAAGCGCTGCAGTTAATCGATGGAGTCATAGGCTTACTCTCAGAGAAGCCTTCGGAAAGTCCGTAAATACGGCATTTGGAAGATTGGGACTTCAATATTTAGATCTAGAAGATCTAAAAGATTACTCGTCACGATTTCTTTTTAACTCAGAAATGATCACGGATATGCCTGTGCGCGGAGGAATTGCTGAGTTTCCTTTGGAAAAAGGTTACGAGATGGCTGAAGTCGTCAGTGGTTTTAATCGAACAACTCGAATGAGTCCCATCCAAGGTGGAGTGATCGCTGGAACAATTGCAAACTTTGGAATTCTTCGACAACCTTATTTGATTCAGTCCTTAAAAACGGTTCAAGGCGAAGTTTTATACGAAGCCCAAGTTTCCGAGGGGCAACAGGTTGTGTCCATGCAATCGGCCGCAAAGTTAAAAGAGCTCATGCAGGAAACGGTGACTCATGGCACCTCAAAAAAGTCTTTCCGTGAGTTGGTGCGAAGCAAGAAATTCAGCGAAATTGAAGTCGGCGGAAAAACGGGTTCTCTAATGGGTTTTGAGCCCAAAGGTAAAAACGATTGGTTCGTGGGTTATGGAATTCATAATGGACG
>JBFWYS010000358.1:0-4576 GCA_050186175.1 Pseudobdellovibrionaceae bacterium | reverse complement strand
TCTGGGCACCAGTCTTTTTACGGCACTTTTAGCTCTATCGGCACCTGCATTTGCACAGAGTGTTTTTGAAAATGAGTATCCGAGCTCCTTAGATTTTCTCTGCGGAGACTCTCAGTATCTCACAGCTGATCCTCAAAAAACTTCCACTGCGCGCTCCTGGAGCCGAGTTGATCTTGACCTAGAAAACAACCATTACGAGTACCAACAACGGGATGCACAGAATGTTCTTGAAAAATCAATTCTCTGCAAAAACGGTTTGGTTCTCGAAAAAAAATGGTTTCTAAGCGGAAGTCCGTGGCGAAGCCAAACGATTCAAAGACCTGTGCCAACAATGGTCATGATCACCACTCTCACGTATTTTTCCGACACGGTCTCACAAGTCGAAAAAACAGAACTCTTCAGACACAACTTTGAGTCCCCCGACGACCCCAAACTACTCCGCCGTTGGATTTATCAAATCGGCCACGACAGAGAAAACACTCTTGAGCAAGCCGACTATTACGATGAACAAAAAGGGTCAATCATCGGAAGAGTAGTCTACTCCCCCACTGGCGAAGAAAGTAAATTCCGATTTTTTTACACCGAAGATGAAATTCTCTCCCTCGATAGAGCCGATCGCATTCCTCAACTCAACGGCTTTGAAAAACTAGAGGCCCCAGGCTCCCCAAAAGCCGAATACACTGAAACACAAACTCTTGGCTTAGAACTCTACCAAAAAAATGCAGCCGCAATTCCTGTGGTTATCATCGATAGCGGAGTTGATATTTGGAACCCTGAGTTTGCCGGAAAAATTTGGAAAAACACAGGCGAAGAAAAAAACGGCATCGATGATGATGGAAATGGACTCGTCGACGATATTGTCGGCTTTACCGACAATCCGCGTACGGGCAGCCTTCCGATTCCAGATGTACGCCTTCCTCGCATGGGCGCACCTTCAAGAAGTCATGGAACTTTGATTGCTTCGATTATTGCAAAGGAAAATGACTCGGTGGCAATCGTTCCAGTTTCAGAAATAGGAGAATATAACAGCCCCGATTTTTACACAAAACTTCAGATCTTTCTTAAAAGCCATAAGATGCGTTTTACAAATTTAAGTTTCTCAATCGATCAAGATCTTTTTCAGGAAATCGGCGACTCAAGTTTTGATCGCAGCCCTCAACTTACAAAAATGATTCTCGACACACCTGAAATTTTGCATGTCGTGGCCGCAGGAAACGGAAATATTTTTACCGGCAAAGGCAAAAACCTCAATGACGAACTTCCTGGGCGAGTTCTTCCAGCAATGGCCGCAACTCCAAATGTTCTTGTGGTGGGCTCGCTTCAGACGGCCGAATTGTCATTGGATCTAATGCCGAGCTACCAGATGTCAGCATTTTCTAACTACGGCGAGAAGTACGTCGATATTTTAGCACCAGGAGAAAACATGTGTGGGGCCGCAATGGGCGGAGGCACTTATTGCGAAAGCGGCACTTCGTTCGCTGCTCCGTTTGTAATTTCAAAAATAATTTTGCCTCTGGTCCAGATCAATCCGCTTCTTTCTAACTCCGAGATCAAAGAAATCGTTTTGAAAACGGCTTACATTCCGGATTTAAAAAGACCAATGCCCGTACGATCTGGAGGCATGATCAATCCCTATCGCGCGATAGAAGTCGCAAAACTACGCCTCGCAAATCCAAATGCAAGCATCGAGGACCTTGCTCTCGAAGCTCGAAAACAAGGTGCTGGTCAGGTGGATGGTGAGGAAGTTTCGGAAGAGTATTTACAGGCTTTAAAAAATCTTTGGAGGGCTCACGGAATTTAAGCCGGCAAAGTAATTACAAAAATCGCCCCACGATCATCTGCATTCTTCGCACTAATCTCGCCGCCGTGAAGCTCAATTAAACCTTTTGAAACCGAAAGACCCAAGCCCGTTCCTCCCGGTTTGGCGCCATCTGCTCTAAAGAACTTCTCGAAAACCTGAGAAGGATTGTGTTTCGGTAAGCCCGACCCATAATCTCGCACTTGAATTTCGACTCGTCGAAGATCGGCATGATAAGCAGCAGAGATATCGATCGTTTCACCTTTAGGTGTATAACTGCAGGCATTTTGAATTACATTTCTTAAAGCTTGCTCAATCAGCGGAAAGTCCACATTGAGCTTTGGAAGATCTTCAGCAAGTTCGATGTTGATCTTACGATTCCGAGTAAAGGCCTCAAGACGGCTCAAAGAATCCGATATCAAATCTTTGATATCGATTTCCTCCCGCTGTAATTGGACCTTATGCGATTCAAGTCGCGACATATCCAAAAGATTTTGCACCAGAGTCATCATTCGTGTTGAACCTTTAATGATGTCTTCAGAAACTTTGGAGACTGCCTCTGGAGAAGAAAGCAGCTTCTCATCTCGCAAGGCTTGCGCCGAACTTGAAATTTTTGAAAGAGGTTCTTTAAGCTCATTGGAGACAGAATTAAGAAGAGTGGAGTAGATTCGATCCGACTCCTCAGAGAGCTCCTTCTTTCTCAAACTATCATTCAGCTCTTCTCGCTCCATTCCAAGGGCCAGCTGACGAACAAAATTTTCTAAAGTCTCTTGTTGATCAAATAAAATTCTCTGATTTTCTTTAGGCTCAAATCCGATCACACCCAAAACATCGTTACCCGCTTTGACCGGCAAGTACATCGCCTTTGCTGAAGGGAGCGTGTCTGTAAAACGCCCTGCAGGTTTTCCGTATTGAGCCACCCAACTCGCCACCGAAAACTCTTTTTCGTTGTAAACCATATCGCCGTAGATTTTTGGATCCAGCCGCTGCTCTGAACCTTTCTCCATCATAAAGAGTCCCACCTGCCCATCAAAAACGTTTTGCATCTCTTCGATAGAGCCGGTAACAACTTCGCCAAGATTCCGGGCCATCGAAATTTTTCGAGTGAGATGGTAAAGAGCGGTCGCCCGCTCTTCTCTTTCCGCCAAAAAAGTCTCTTTGATTTTAAGACGCTTGGTCAATCCGCCAATTGCGACCGCTGCTACAAAATAAATAACCAGCATCATCCAGTCATTTAATTTTGTAACCGAGAAATCAAACATCGGCGGAATAAAAATAAAAGTCCAGGACAATGCAGACAAAAATGCTGCAATGATAATCGCCAGACGAGAGAAAAATAAAAAGGATCCGAGATTTAGCGCCAAAAGATAAATCATCCCGACTTCGCGGTAACCCACCCAAGGTTGCAAAGCTAAACACATGGCCGTTACAAAAAAGAGGCCGCCGATAATCCAGTACAACTCACCCAACTTAAAATCAGAACGCCTCCGAGGATACGTCTTTTTGATCTCAGACAGCTCCTTGCTCGCGCCGACCACATAAATATCAATATCACCACTCTCACGGATCAACCGACTTACGGGAGAACGATCGAAAAAGAAAAAATCTCGAGCCGCATTTTTTTTTGATTTTCCAACAATCACTTGAGTCACTTGGTTCTGGTTTGCAATTCTCAGTAGACCCGAAACGGCATCTTCATCTTTTGTGGTAATAACCTCGCCGCCCAACTGAGTGACCAAAGCTAAATTTTTAGCCAAGAGCTGCTCTTCGTCTCTCGAGAGTTCTCGATCGGTTTCAACGAAGGCTCCAACCCAGCTCGCGCCCATTCCATAGGCCAAACGACGCGTCCACCGAATTAAATTTTCAGAGTGAGGAGAGGCAAAGACAGCCACCATTAAACGATGACTGGTCTTCCAGACATCTGGAATCCCGTGAACAAGTTTAAAGTCACGAAGATCATGATCCACTTTTTCAGCTACCAGACGGAGCGCCAATTCACGAAGAGCCGTCAAATTTCCCTGTTGAAAGAAATTCTGGGAAGCTCTCTGAATTCTCTCTTCAGGATAAATTTTTCCCTCACGCAATCTTTTCATCAAGGCTTCGGGAGCGATATCGATCAAAACTAGCTCATCGGCACGATCGATAATAGAATCGGGAACCGTTTCCTGGACTACGACCCCTGCTACTTCTGCTACTGTATAGGCACGACTTTCAATATGTTGAACATTAAGGGTTGTCGAGACATCGATTCCATTTTCCAAAAGATCAAGAACATCCTGATAACGTTTTTTATGGCGACTTCCAGGCGCATTTGTGTGGGCAAGTTCGTCTACCAAAACAACTTGAGGCTTTCTTTGGATCAGACCATCGATGTCCATTTCTTCGAGAACAACGTCACGGTATTCAATTTTCTTTCGTGGAAAAATATCGAGACCCGCAATAAGCTCCTGAGTCTCTTCACGCCCGTGAGTTTCAACGATTCCAACAACAACTTCAGTCCCCTGCTCTTTAAGCTCATGCCCATGACTGAGCATCGCATAAGTCTTTCCGACTCCCGCGACCATTCCCAAATAAATCTTGAGTTTCCCCTGACCTTCTCGGGACTGCTGTTTGTTAATAACGGTGAGAAGTTGATCGGGATTTAAACGCATTTACTTCTCTCGTTTTGTACTACTGAGAGCGGAAATAGCATCATCGACATCGAGATTCAGTAAAAAAACATTCACTACGGGTTCTCCCATGATAAACTAAAAAGGATCTTCAATTCTCCCCTCGATC
>JBFWYS010000357.1:0-4584 GCA_050186175.1 Pseudobdellovibrionaceae bacterium | reverse complement strand
TTCCCTTTTGGTGGGCTCATCAAGACAGGCAATCAAATTGAAAGCCGACATTCTGCAAGCTGCAAAAAATGGAGTTAAAGATATTTTGATTCAAGGGGAAACCGGAACTGGCAAAGAAGTCGTCGCCAGAGGGATTGCTGAAGCCGCCGATCCTGCAAAACGATTTTATCCCGTCCACTGCGCGGCCATTAACGATGGTGTTGCAGAGTCAGAACTTTTTGGACACGTTAAAGGCGCTTTCACTGGAGCAGACAAAGACCGCATGGGGGCATTTGAAACGGCCCAAGGTGGCTTTGTTTTCTTAGATGAAATTGGCGACATGCCATTAAACCAGCAGGCAAAACTTTTGCGTGTTTTGCAGGAACGCAAAGTTCAGCGTGTTGGTTCGACTGAAGAACGAACCGTTAGCTTTAAAAGCATTTCTGCTTCCCATGTAAATTTAGAAAATGCTGTTGCCGATAAGAAGTTTCGTGAAGACCTCTATTATCGCATTGCCAAGTTCATAATTAAAATCCCATCGCTTCGGGAAAGAATGGAAGATCTACCGGAATTAGTGACATTCTTCTTATCCACTCGTTTTAAGAATGAAGTCACGATTACACCACAGGCCATTGATCTACTTTTTGCTTATCACTGGCCCGGAAATATTCGACAGCTAGAATCCGTTATTGAATCTATGGCCTATCGCTGCGAAAAGAAAATCATTCGCGAGCGAGACGTTTGCCAAGCCATCCCTGATTTATCGGGACTATTTACTCCGCGTTCAACGGTTTCATTTTTGGGAAAAACTGGTCATGCTCTGGTATCGCAAGAACGAAAACGATTTCAAAAAGCGCTCTTAGATGCAAGTGGAGATAGGGCAAAAGCCGCGAATTTATTGAATATCTCCAGAGCTACATTTTTTAGACGAGCGAAAGAGCTAGGTCTCACAGGACGTGAAAAAGGTTTGAATATTTAGTGAATCACGGCTTGTTGCTCATTCTAAAGGCGACTACAACACCTGACAAAAGAGTAATTGCACAAATAAGCCAAACAGCAGCTATTATACCAAAAGCATCTGCTGTAACTCCTGCTAGGATAGCACCAAAGGCGTAACCACCATCTCTCCATAGACGGTAAATACCAACGGCAGATGCTCGCCAGCCTGGATGAGCAACATCTCCGATTGCCGCAAGCAAAGTCGGATAGACCATGGCAGTTCCAACTCCAAGAAGAACCGCGCCAATAGCAAAACCTGTTGCTCCAGTTGAAATGGCAGTAACACCGATCCCAACAGCCTGCACCCACATACCTGAAGCGATCAGCCATTTTCTTCCTAATGAATCGGAAAGGTGGCCTGTCCATAATTGGAGGATTCCCCATGTCGCTAGATAAAGAGCTGCAAGCCAACCAATACTCGCTAAATTTAGGCCACTTAAAGAAAATAAAATTGGAAATAGGCCCCAGGCCATCCCATCATTCAAGTTATTTACGAAACCAGCTTGGGTTATTGAGGAAAGATTTTTATCAGTGAATGATGTTTTGAAAAATAAATCTTTTTGCGAAATTAGAGAATAAGGTTTTTCATGAGTTGCGGCCTCGCTTCGCATATGATCCTTGGTTTCTTTTACAAGGAATATACTTAACAAAAGCCCCAGTACGACATAGACAAATCCTAAGTAAAAAGGCTCAGGTCTTAGGCCCCAGTGATTCGCAATATATCCAGTTGCAAGAGCAGAAAGTGCAACTGCAAAATATCCAGCGAATTCATTAAGTCCCATGGCGAATCCGCGACGATTCGGTCCAACCAGGTCAATTTTCATTATTACTGTCGTTGACCAGGTAAGCCCCTGACTAACTCCAAGAAAGGCATTTGCTACTAAAATCCAATTCCAGGTCGGTGCTGAAATAAGAAGAAATGGAACTGGAATGGCGATCAACCATCCAATAATAAGGATGACCTTGCGATTAAACCGATCGGAAAAAACTCCGGCTAGATAATTTGTGAAGGCTTTCGATAGTCCAAAAACGACAATAAAAGCAAGAATTGCGATTTTTGCAACAAGGTGAAATTCTTTTTCTGCAAGCTCAGGGAGAATAGATCGCTCAAGACCGACCATTGCTCCAACGAAGGCATTCACTAATACAAGAAGACTGAATTGAAAAAGATTTTCTTTAAGTCCAAGTTTAGGCAAGTTTGTTTTTGTAAACATTTAAGCCCGTCTTATAGTACGTTCTATAGGTAAACCATGTTCAGACCAATCATGAACACTATCTTTAAGGTTATAAGCTTTATATCCATGCTTTCTTAGAGTATCGACGGCGTCTTTAGCAAAAAAACAATAAGGGCCACGGCAATAAGCTACGATTTCCTTTTTCTTTGAGAATGCTTTTAGGTGTTTTGAAATCTCCGAGACTGGGACCGAAATAGCAAAAGGTAAATGACCCGCTTCATACTCATCGGAGGGCCTAACATCAATTAAAACCACATCTCCACGCTTGGCTTTTGTAAGCAGAGTCTTTCTATTCATTTGTTCTAAGGCTTCGGGGCCTGAAAGCGCCTCTTGAGTTATATTTTGGATCTCAGTTATGCGGTCATTTCCAAAGGTTCTAAGTTTGATCCAAAATCTAGCAACACTTGGGTCAGCTATTCGGTAGTAAACATACTTTCCATCTTTACGAGATTCTACCAAGCGAGCGGCTTTAAGCTCTTTAAGCTGCGCACTGGCATTTTTTAATCCTAAAACCGCCTGTTCGGAAATTGATTCTACGGTTTTCTCGCCTTGGCATAAAAGGTCAATGATCTCAATGCGTTTTGGGCTCGACAGGGCCTTAGTGAGAGTTGCAAGGTGTCCGTAAATAGCATCTTTGATTTGACGTTTCATACTATCATTCTAATGGATATTAGTATGATATTCAAGTACAACTCTTTGTGCCTGAACAATTTAAAGCCGGAGGAATCCCCATGTCTAAGAATTTATCCCTTGAAACTCGCTGTGTTCATCTTGGTGAAGTGAACGATGCTTTCGGCAGCCCTCACACTCCTATTTACAACACTACGACATTTGGGTTTAAATCAACAGCCGACATTCTTGACGTTGTAGAGGGGCGAAAGTCAGGACCACTTTATTCTCGTTATGGATTAAATCCCTCAATTCTTAGTATTGAAGAAAAATTAGCTGGTCTTGAAGGCGCTGAAGCTGCACTTGTGTTTTCATCTGGAATGGCTGCCGAAGCGGCGTTGTTCATGGCACTAGGACGAAAGGGTGTCATCTGCTTAGGCGATGCTTACGGAGGGACTCTTGAGCTGATCTCTCAACAACTTCCTCAAATTGGAATAAAAACTCATATGCTTCTTGGAAAAACTTTAGATCGCCTTGAAGGGCTTTTAAAAGAAGGAGCTGGAATAGTATTTTTCGAGACTCCGACAAATCCAAACTTAGAAATTTTCCATATTAGAACAATCTCTGATCTTGCCCATAAGTATGGCGCTATCGTTGCTGTCGATAATACTTTTGCTTCTCCAGTGAATCAACAGCCACTGCGCCTTGGGGCCGATGTGGTCATTCATAGTGCCACTAAATATCTTGGCGGTCATAGTGACATCACTGCGGGAGCAATGATGGGAAGAAAAGAACTTCTTCAATCCGTATGGCCTTGGAGAAAAAATTTGGGGCAAACACCTTCGCCAGAAGTTGCGGCGCTTCTATCGAGGAGCTTGAAAACATTGTCAGTCAGAGTTCGCCAGCAAAATGAATCCGCAATGTTCATCGCCAAGAAGCTGAGTGTCCATCCTAAAATTGCAAAAGTATTGTATCCAGGTCTTGAAGGGTTCCCGCAGCTTGAATTAGCGCGGGCACAGATGTCTGGCTTCGGTGGAATGATAACTATTGAAACAAAAGGAAAGTTCGAGGATGCAGCAGCATTTTGCGATCATCTGAATCTTTTTACAATTGCACCAAGTTTAGGTGGAACAGAGAGCCTTGTTACAATGCCAGTTACCACCACTCATCATGGGCTTGGCCGCGAAGAACGCTTAGAGCGTGGAATTACGGACACGACGGTTAGAATTTCAAATGGCCTTGAAAGTAAAGAGGATTTGCTTAACGATCTTTTGCAGTCACTTGATCGATGATTGAATGAAAGAAATAATATCTCTGAATAAAAGGGCGATTGTCATGTTTCAATCTCTGCCTTAAATTCTTTAAGTTTTTTCTGGATGTTATTCCTGACCTCACGAAATCTTAAAAGTAATTCTATTTGCGAGACCGGACCTTTGCTTGCTGGATCAGGAAAAGGCCAATGAAGCCTTTTAGCGTTTTTTGCGACTACCGTGGGACATACTTCTTCTGCACACACAGTGATAATGTAGTCAAGATGGTCCACAAACTTTGGCGGAAGATCATCAATTGATTTTGAGTAATGCTTTGAAATATCAATTTCTATTTCATTCATAACAGTAACGGCTACAGGATTAAGTTTTCCAGGGTGAGACCCTGCACTCATAATTTTTGCATCTGGAAAAGTTTGGCGAGCCAATCCTTCTGCCAGCTGACTTCGAGCGGAATTTGCTACACACATAAAGAGAATATTCATACAACTCGT